>JBGPBG010000010.1:0-10888 GCA_041481105.1 Candidatus Aenigmatarchaeota archaeon | reverse complement strand
GTGCTTCTATATTGCATTCCCATGAGCCATTATGGGCAGAAAGTTTTATAACGATTAACGTTCTCTCAGCCCTTGTACATCCTGTACATCCTCTCCACCTCGCGCCTGTTCACGTAGTTGTGGAACTTGAAGCCGCCCCCGAAGGTCTTGGGGATGTGCATGAGCTCGTGTATGAGCACTCGTGTCTGGTCCTCTTTCGAGAGTCGGTCAAAATTCTCGGAAATGGCCTCTATTATATAGTATGCCTTTATCCCAAGCGCCTCCTGTATTATCTTGGGGAGAACATGACACCGGGCGAGGGTGTGCCTGCTTTTCGAGCCTGTGCTGCGGATGCATACCACACGGGGAAGCTTTACATGCTGCATTTTGAGCTTCTGGACTATGTCGAAGATGTGTTCATCCAGGTCAGGGGCTTTCAGATAATTCATAGCTAATCAACAAGTTGTAGTTTGAAGTTGGAATTTTGTTGGACAGCATTCAGCTGTCGGTATCCTGTTCCAACTTCCTTCCAGTTATCTAATATTAATTACCTATGCAAAGATATATTATGCCGAAAAGGAAAGCCCATAAAAAAGCCCGCAGGAAGGCCAGCATGGCAAGGCATGACAAAAAGAAAGCGCACAGGAAGGCTTCAAAGGTTATTGTTTCTAGGCACAAAACGGTTTCCAGGAAAATCCACAGGAAAACAAGGCTCAAGAAGCCTGCTGCACCCAAACTTTCCCCCGGCATGCTACCGGCCGATTTCCTCCTGCAGATAAAATCCCAAATCGCGGAAGCCGTCTCTTCAGCTTCAGGCCTCCCCCCGAAAGACATTCTCACGCTCTTGGAAAAGCCTCCGGAGGGAATAGAGGCGGATTTCGCCCTTCCATGCTTCATGCTTGCCAGGCCTCTCAGGAAAGACCCCAAGCTGATAGCCCTGGACCTTTACAAGCGAATACATCCATCGGGGCTGATAAAGGATGCCAAGCAGGCCGGCGCTTACCTCAATTTCTCGATAGACTGGAATTCCGTGGCTTCAGGGCTCATACCATCCATCCTCCAGAACAGCAAGTATGGTTCTGCAAAAATAGGCAATGAACAAACTGTTATTGTGGATTTTTCCAGCCCGAACATCGCCAAGCCCATGAGCGTGGGCCATCTGCGCTCAACCACAATAGGCGATTCTTTGTGCAGGATTTACAGGTTTCTCGGATATAAAGTGATAGGGGACAATCATCTCGGGGATTGGGGAACGCAGTTCGGGAAGATAATTGTGGCTTACAGGAAATGGGGGCATCCGGAAAGGCTTGAGAAAAGCCCGATTGAAGAGCTGCTCAGGCTTTACGTCAAGTTCCATGAGGATGCGGAAACCCAAAAAGAACTGGAAGAAGAGGCGAGGCTGGCCTTCAAGAAGCTTGAGGATAGCGACAAAGAATCTCTTGCCTTATGGAAGAAATTCACGGAACTAAGTATCTGGGAGTTTGAAAAAACATACAAGCTGCTTGGAGTGAAGTTCGACCTCCAGCAGGGAGAGAGCTTCTATGACATGATGGCCAAGGCTGTCATAGATGAGGCGATAAAAAAGAAAGTGGCGAAATGGTCCCAGCACGCCCTGATAATAGAGATGGAAAACCAGCCACCTCTTCTCATAAGGAAATCTGATGAAGCGACCTTATATTCCACAAGGGACCTTGCAACAATAAAATACAGGATGGCTAAATTCTCTCCGCAAAGAATCCTTTACGTGATAGGCTCGGAGCAGAAATCCTACCTGGAGCAGGTTTTCGCAGCTGCACAAAAGCTGGGTTACGTAAAACCCGAGCAAAAAAAGAACCTGGTTCATGTCCAGTTTGGCATGATGTCCCTCCCTGAAGGGAAGATGTCCACCAGGAAGGGAAGGCTCGTGATGCTGGACCACGTGATAAGGGAGGTCACGGACCTCGCGGAGAAGACAATCCTTATCAAGAACCCGGACCTGAAAAACCGCAAAAAGATTGCGCAAGAGGTCGGGATAGGCGCGCTGAAATATGCGGATCTCTCTAGGGACAGGATAAAGGACGTGAAGTTCGACTGGGACGAAATCCTCAGCTTCGAGGGAGATACAGGACCTTACATACAATATACGCATGCGCGGGCGTGCTCAATCCTAAGGAAGGGGAAGGTAAAATCCTCACCTAAAAGGTTTGATGCCGCGCTTCTAACGGACCAGAAGGAGAAGGCCATTGTGCGCAAATTGACCGAGTTCCCGGAGACGGTGCGCAAGGCCGCAGGGGATAACAAGCCGCACTACATAGCGAATTATGTTTTTTCGCTTGCCACTCTTTTTAATGAGTTCTACCAGGCAGTCCCTGTCCTGAAGGCGAAAAAAAGCGAGAGGGAGGCCAGGGTGGCGCTGGTTTTTTCGGTCAGGAACGTCCTCAAGAGCGGGCTCAGCCTCCTGGGTATAGAGTCGCCAGAGGAGATGTAATTCGTTGGAAGGCGGATTTCAGACGGAAGGTGGCTCTTGCCACCTTCAGACTCCTTTCCGCCTTCGGTCTCAGATTCCCTTATAAATCTAACCGCTTATGATAAGCCATGCCAGCATTCACTTATGGGGTGGCTCCTGGGATTGAGAAATATGTAGACTTCGGGCTTGCGGACCATCTGAATGTCGTGAGTTCTGTTATGGCTGATCCCCGCGATTACAAGGAATTATCCCCTGTTTTTAGGAATATCAAATTCCTTATTGTGCAGAGGTCCGAGAATAAGCGGTAAATCCATATTCAGCGTTTTCTTCTCTTTTGGCTCTCTTTCGAATGGCTACCCTTTTCCAGAAGATAGTACAGAAAAACGCCTATCAGCCCCAGGAATATGGCTATCGCAGCCCATATTATCTTATAGCCCGTGTCCTTGTCCGCCCTTGCGATGTCTATAAGCGCCCATATTATGAAAACCAGGCTTATGAGCCAGAACAGTCCAAAGAGCCACATCCACGGCGCGAACATTCCCTGTCCCCAGAACCACATCATGGGAAACATATTATCACATCCTTTCCTCTAGCCGCGTAAGCCAGCCAGAAGCAAACTCTCATTTTTGCGGTATTTAACGTGCTTTTCATGCATTATGCATGATGCATGACGATAACTTTATAAGGGCGCAAGGACAATTATCCAAGGCTGGGAAGCTAAAGAGCCTTTCAGTCAATCGTGCTCGAAGGAGGTTGGCGCCTAAGAGCTTTCTGGGATTACGCTCCCTGGACTTTGGCTTTTCTTCGCCAGACCTTGGTTTTTTGTTCTTTTGCTTGAGTCATCCTTTTGGACTCATCCCCGCAAAGTCTTTTCGCACCCTGTGATTTTCAAGCTAATCACCTGAATATCATCTTTCCCGGCCAATATAAATCGGTATTCCGAGATTGATTCCAAGAAACTCCAGAATTATCCCAGATTATATTCTAATTTTAGGGTGAAAGTATCACATAATGTAATTAAAACAAAGTGTGATTTCTGCTCATTCCCTGGTTATGTAAAGAAGCGTGAGTAGTCCCAGCAGCTCTATGAAGTTTATCACTACGAAGTTTGCCACAATCGCATCAAAAATCTCGCTGTTCCAGGACAGGAACTCTGAGATGATGGATGATATGTTCTCCGCAAAGAAGAGGAGCGAGAAAACTATAAGCCCCGTGTTGAACTTGGATTTTATGTGTCTGTAGTTTCTCACATATATGAAAAGCAGCAGCGCTATTATAATCAGGTTTACTAAATTAATCCCAAGCGAAAGGTAATGTATTTCGTGCATCTTATCTTCCTCTATGTGTTTTTTTATCTCCCTTATTTATCTTGCTTTCCCCAACTTTCTCCAGTATCTCATCGAAGAGCCCCTGGTTGGCCTCGAACAGCGGCGAGAAGAAGTACATGGAGCCGTACTTTTTCCCCTCTCCTGCCGTGACTATATTCCCGTTCATGAGCATTCTCATATGGTGCTGGATTGTCTTGTAGTCAAGGTTGAGCTTCTCGTGCAGCTGGTTGGTGTTGTAGGGCCTCTCTCTGAGGAGCTCTATTATCTGGATTCTTGTAACTCCGCCCCTGGTCCCAGCAAGAAGGTTCCATAGGGAATGCTTCAGCGCCATGAGATAGCCGGAATCTTCCATATCTTTTAATGGTTGCTTAAATTAAAATTGCACTGTTCGGCAGAAAGTTCAAAGCTTTATAAACACGCTAATGCGAATTAAACCAAGTGCAAAAATAGCGTTAGGGGTCATTGGCCTGTTGGCGATGAATGCTAATTCTGTTTTTGCGACAACGAAAGAAGTGGGCAAAAACATTCTGTTTTGGTTCATCTTCAATCTATAAGCACGCAGTGCTAACCATGCACGTGCGGAATAGGAGAGATAGAATGACATTCGAGAATTTGGGAATAGAAAAGAGCATACTTGAATTGCTCAAGAAGGCTGGCTTTGAAAAGCCCATGCCCATCCAGAAGGAATGCATCCCTGCCATAAAGCAGGGTAAAGACGTGATAGCGCAGTCCGAGACTGGCTCAGGCAAGACGCTTGCGTTTGCGATACCCATAATGGAGAAGGTGGAGCCTGGAAAGGGAATTCAGGCGCTGGTGGTCACTCCTACCAGGGAGCTCGCGAACCAGATATACAGGGAGTTCCTCAAGCTCACTGTTTACAAGATGGCTTCCATAAAGGCAATTTATGGAGGAACCCCCCTTGAGCCGCAGATAATGGGCCTAAGGAACGCAGACGTGGTTATCGGGACTCCAGGAAGGATACTTGATCATGTGAACAGGCGGACAATCAATTTTGCGCACGTTCACTTTCTTGTCATTGATGAGGCCGACCGCATGCTGGACATGGGCTTCATAGACGATGTGGAGAGGATAATAAACATCACACCAAGGACGCGGCAGACCATGCTATTCAGCGCAACCATACCGGATCCTGTGTTCATGATAAGCAAGAGGTACATGAAGAATCCTGTAAGGATAAGTACCCAGAGGTATGTGAGGTCCGATCTGCTCAACCAGTTCTACTATGACGTGCTGGACAACGAGAAGTTCTCGCTTCTAGTCCACCTGATAAAGAAGGAGAATCCGAAACTTGCGATGATCTTCTGCGGCAGAAGGACGACTGCGGATGCTGTGTACAGGAACCTCGTTTCGAATGGCGTAAACGCGAAGGTCATACACGGCGGCCTGGAGCAGGAGAAGCGCGAGCGAATAATGCACGAGATGCACGCGGGAAACATAAATGTCCTTGTCGCGACAGACGTGGCATCGCGGGGGCTTGACATAAAGGGAGTCACGCACATCTTCAACTATGACGTGCCTGACAAGAGCGATGACTACACGCACAGGATAGGCCGCACAGCGAGGGCTGGAAAATCCGGAAAGGCCATAACCCTGCTTGCACCAGCAGACCACCAGAACTTCCGTCGCATCTTACAGCTCAATCCGGGCTTGTCGATCCAGAAAGGAGAGAAGGAGCAGTTCGCGAAAGTGCCTTTCGATCCGCACTCGGGAAGGGAGCGCAGGGGCGAGGGATACGGCCACGGGCGCTTCGGAAGCAGAGGGCCTCCGCAGAGGCGAGGGCCTCCCCGCAGGAGATGGTAAGCAGAATTATGATTTAAGCTTGCATAATCAAATAGTTTAATATCTAAATCCGGAGCCGATTATGCAAAAATCTAGGTTTGCCCTGCTCGCTCTTTCCATTCTGGCATTCATTTTCCTGGCGCAGGCAACGCTCGGCCAGGACAGCTCCGGGTGCACGCCCCAGTTTGTCATCAGCTCCACTGATTCCGTGGATGCTAGTGCTGAATCCTTGATATGGATAAGAGTGACTGTGACTAACACGGGGGAATGCGACGGAACAGCCACCGTGACACCGGAAGTTCCTGATATATGGGCAGGCTCAACGTTCATCACGAGCAACCTCGGCCCGGGAGAGAGTGAGAATTCCTCCATGAAGATAATCATTCCCGGTGGGGCAAACAGCTCCGTAATAAACCTTACTGCTCCGGGAGCGGACCCGTTCCCCGTAAAGATAATAGTAGGTGGACAACCCATAGAGGGACTCAGTACAAGCGAAAACAAGACACAAATCCAGCCTCCGGCCGCCAGCATCATTCCCATTACTCCTGCCAAGAATGATACTGTGATAAAAGTCCCGCAGGAGAATGCGCAGCAGCCGAACGCAACAGGGGCTGTGCAAAACCAGCCTGCGGGCTCTGTGACAGGCCTTGTGACGGCCAATCCCTCTGCCCAGATAGCAATCTTCGCGATCCTGATTTTTGGAGCAGGCTATCTGGCCGGCAGGATGAAGCGCGAAGGGTTCAGTTACAGGTTCAGGAAATAGGTACAAACGCTATTTCTTATGTTGATACCGGTTGATGATATGACCCACGTATTCCACATTGAGGAAAATGAAAGAAGGAGGTGGCAGAACCCCGAAGCCATACTGCGCCAGATAGGTTTGAAACCCGATCATGTGTTTGCGGACATAGGCTGCAACGACGGCTTCTTTGCGATTCCTGCCGCACGAATGGCGGGGGAGAAAGGAAAGGTCTGGGGAGTGGATGTGGATGCCGAAGCTTTGGAAAGGCTGAAGGAAAAAGCCAAGAAAGAGGGCCTGGGAAACATAAGACTGAAATTCGGAGAAGCTGAAAACACGATCTTCTGCGAGGGCTGTGTTGACATAGTCTTCTTTGGCATAGACCTGCATGATTTCAGGGATCCGCTCAGAGTCCTTGAAAACGCCAGGAGAATGCTCAAACCAGGCGGGAAACTGGTGGACCTGGACTGGAAGAAACGGTCAACCGCAGGCATTGGGCCTCCTGTGGAGATGCGCTTCAGCGAAAAGCAGGCATCCAAGCTAATAGAGAAGGCGGGGTTCAGGGTGGAGAGCGTGAAGGATTCCGGAGCGTGGCATTATTTGATTATGGCGAAACCAATGGTAGTCTAGAAAGGACTGAAATGTTTCTCGGATATCATCTATTCGAAAGGATATTCTTCAGCTTCTTTCTTTCATTATCTTTTTGTAGCTCTTTTCAGCCTTGTCCATGTCGATTTTTTCCAGATTCGGATAGTATTTGCCTTCCCTGAATTGAACTAGTTCATAACTCATAGATAAGGCATTTGAAAATTGATAATCCCAATCCAGTTTAGCATTGTAGCTTTCCTTATTTAGTCTGAGAATCTCCTCTTTCGTTATCCCATCCTTTCCGAAAAGTGCGACCAGTTTCACGAGCGATGTCATTGCGTAAACTCCACCCGTGGTAACCACCTATTTACCCGCCCGTCCCCTCGGCCAGCGCCACCAGATAGAGGGACTGTGCCCATCCAAGGGGCGTGTTCGCATTGTGCTCTTTTGAGCCTGCGAAGTAAAGCTCAGGAAGATGGCCTGAACCATTCATGGCGAACCTTGTCTTTCTCATGTAAAAATCAAACTTCTTCTTGTTCCCCAGCTTCTTATAGATTATCGCAAGCCACGGGAATCCCATGGTCCACTGGGCTTCTCCATCACGGTTATAATAAGCATCCCCCGGATATCTTATCACGCCCCTTTTCCTGACAAGCTTCTTCTCCACATTCCTGAGAATCGCTTTCGTTTGGGCTGGGGTCACTATATTATACGGGTAAATGAGGGAAAGCAGAGCCAGGTCCGCTTCCTTGGTTTCTGATTCGCGAGGAAGCAGACATTCTAGTGCTCTCTCTCCTTTCTCTATCAGCTCCTTTGGAACATGCACATACTTTGAGATTGCCTTAAGTCCTGCCAGACACGCGCCCACAGACGATGCATGCATCTCCTCTTTCTCCTCCCACATCCCGTTGTCCCTGTCCTGCCAGTACCTGATGGACTGCAGGTAAAGGACAAGCTTCCTGAGAATCCTCATGTCTCCTTCATCCCTTATCACCCTGCGCCCTTTCCTTATGAGGTCAGCTGCCTTGAAAAGCACCGCTCCCACTGCATCATTCTGCTTGTTGCCCCATTCGTCCCAATACTCTTCAAGGGTCTCGGGATTGTATCTGGCATGGATGTACTGATACGCATGCGTGGGCTTCTCCTTTATGGCCCAGTCTATCTTGTACTCATGCTTCCTGAGAATATCGAGCAATTTCTGGATTACAAGAACAGCCTTGCTCGGGTTCACAACCTCCAGGCCGAGCGATTCATATATGTTATCCCTCATCCAGGCCTTGTTATAGCCTGTTACCTGGCTTGGAGCAGCCAGGAAGAGACCTGTAGGTAACTGGAGCGATTCCAGTATCCTTGCATGCTCTTTTATCTCTCTTTCGACTGAAGGCGTCTCTTGACGCCTTCCTTCTAAATTTTTCATTTTCATAATCCCTTATGCAATTATGTAACTACTTTATAGTGACACTTTATATATGGTTAGAAAAAGGCTATTTAAAGGTTTCTGTGATGTACAGCATAGCGGAAAAGGAGCAGAAATAGGGCTTATTTAGGGGTTTTGCAGGCGGAAAAGGAGCTAGCGCTCCCTCTCCCCTTTAATGAATTCTTCCACCATCTGCCTGGCCACGGGATCCGGATACTGTTGGGGTGGGTGCTTCATGGTGTAGGCGGATATGCTTGTCAGGGGTCCGGAGATGCTCCTGTCCAGGGCGAGCTTCGCGCACCTTACTGCATCTATGACCACGCCCGCGCTGTTCGGGGAGTCTTCCACGGAGAGGCGGAGCTCAAGGTCAAGAGGTACGTCCCCGAATTTGCGGCCTTCTATGCGAATGAAGCATATCTTGTTGTCCTTCTGCCAGGGCACATAATCGCTCGGTCCGATATGTATATTTTCCTCTTCCAGCGGGACAGGAAGCTGCGACTGGACTGAGCGGGTCTTGCTCAGCTTCTTGCTCTTCAGGCGGGAGCGTTCCAGCATGTTCAGGAAATCCGTGTTCCCGCCCGTGTTGAGTTGGTATGTCCTGTCTATCTTCACTCCCCTGTCTGAGAATAGCTTTACCAAGGTCCTGTGCACTATGGTGGCTCCGAGCTGGCTTTTCATGTCATCCCCTGCTATTGGAAGGCCGGCCTGGTGGAATTTTTCGGACCACTTGTGGTCAGAGGCTATGAAAACAGGCATGCAGTTCACGAATGCGCAGCCTGCGTCCAGCGCGCACTGTGCATAGTATTGTGCAGCTTGTTCAGAACCTACTGGAACATAATTAACAAGCACTTCTGCTCCAGTTTGCTTGAGAACTTTCGCCACGTCCACGGGCTTGTCTTTGGAGACTAAGAAACTCCTATCTTCAGGATAGTCTTTCATGTGCTCCGCGATGCCATCCAGCACAGGGGCCTTCAGGACTGTCACGCCCATGTCCGGGACATCCTTGCAGAAGACCTTTGTGCAGTTGGGAAGTGCGAATATCGCCTCGGAAAGGTCCTTCCCGACCTTGCGCGCGTCCACGTCAAAAGCCGCGACAGGCTTCACGTCCGAGACTTTATACCCTCCCAGGACGTTGTGCATGAGCCCCGGTATGAGCCCGTTGTTGGAATCAACGTCCTTATAGTAGAAGAATCCCTGCACAAGGGAAGAGGCGCAGTTGCCCACGCCCGCGATAGCAAGCTTTATTTCACCCATAAATAAATCACCCCGAAACCCTTAGTATTATACGCTTGTAAAATAGTTGGTTCCGGGGGCTTATATATTTTATGGGTGTAAAATAGAGGATTCTGGGACAAAATGGGTTTTTATCTTTTTAAGAGAAAGAAAGAGTATGGGGAAGAAAAGGCCATACGTAAAGAAATATCGCACCAATCGTGATACGATATCAATTAACATGGAGCAAGTTGCTAATGAGGATCCTCTCTTCCCATACCATTCGGAAGCTCCACCTTCTGATATTAGGAGGCTCTACAAGAAAGGCCACCAGTTCTGCTCTCCAAGCGAGCCCAAGAAGCACAGGAAGAAGGCGCTCAAGAGGCATGGTGATAACATAAACTTGGATGCTTTGTCGCTGAATCTGAAGGAGCATTCCGGCCCGTTTCTTGGCAAGCCAGATGAGGCGCTTTTGCCATCAGAAATCTATAAGCTGGAAAGAGCTTATAGAGAAAGGCCATCTTCCCTTCCTCCTGAAATCAGGCGCAAAATGGATGAAGGAAGGCAGAAAAATCTGGAATCGCTTTATGGCACAACGCCTGAGAAATCCAGATGGAAGCCAACAATTTACAATGAAAAGGAGTTTGACAAAATACTTTACAGAGGCAAACCGAGCAAAAACATTTCATTGAACCCTGAACCTGGAGAGAAGCTCGAGGAGGTTTTTGCACTGGATGGGCACAGCCTGGTGCATGTGGTTTATGATAAAAATGACGGATACGTGGGCCTGTCTGAAAGGAAGAGGCTTTCAAAGTCAAAGCTAGAAAAATACTCAAAGGGATACAAAGGAGCTGCTGACTTTTTCAACTACCTGTCGCTTTTGGCTGAGTTCCAGGCACAGGACAGGCAAAGAATCATCAGCAAGTTAAAGAAAATGTATGATAAATGATTGTCGGATGTATTCTAAAGCAAACGCCCCGCCTTCTTGAATGAGAGCAACATTATCCCAGAAAGGTGAACTGCTGGAAAAACCATCCTCCCGAAAAACCTGGTTTCTCTCCTTTTCAGGGCTTTCCTGAACCCCTCCAGGTCCGAGCAGTCCGCAATCGTGTAAGCCAGCCCCACTTCAAAGGGTATGTGCGCATCGCTCCCTCCTGTCATCCCGAGATTCTTTTGGAGGGCGAAATTTAATGCGCGCTCATTTGTTTCCCTTGAGAAAACCCTCGCATTGAAGCATTCCACGGCGTCTATTTTTCCGTCGAACAGTTCCAGGTTCCTGAATCCCTTTATCCTGTCAAACGGATGCGCGATAACCACAATACCGTCCTGCTGCCTTACTTGGTCTATGACCTCCCCAGGCTCTCCTTTCTTTATCTCCT
>JBGPBG010000009.1:0-11547 GCA_041481105.1 Candidatus Aenigmatarchaeota archaeon | reverse complement strand
GACATAGGGGAGATAAAGATAAGCGGGGAGCTCCTTTACGTGCACGAGGACAATGCGAAGATCCTCAAGCAGTGGCAATCCAAGAAGACCCTGCCAGAAGCCACCAATATCGAGGTCCTGAACCATCTCTTCAGGCAATGCCTCCTGAAGGTCGCGAACATCGCGGACGATCTGCAGCTGCCGCCTCCGCTGGCAATACCCAGGGTGGCCCCGAAGCAGCAGAAGGAAGCAGGATACGTGGGCTGAGCGGGTTTAACACTCCCTCTTTCTGTTTTATGATTTCCAAGCATAAGGAATCACTAGGCAAGGAACAGGACCGCTAGCAGGGCAGCCCCCACCGCAAGCAGTATCAGAATCTCCTTCCATGACCTGAGCACGAACTTCCAGATGAGGAAAAGCACGAAAACAAGCAGGGCGAGCGAGAGGATGAAGGCTGTTATGTTCCCGGAGAATAGCACAATCCCCATGGAGCTGAGGAATTTCACGAAGAGCGAGCCCATCTGCTTGGCAGTGCTCAGGGAGCCCTGTATCAGGGTGAAAATCATCTCGGCTACCACGCCTATCGGGGAATCTGCCATGGTAAAGAATTGTCATCAGCTTCTTATATCTTTCCATTTCTATCCCTTCGTTTCTGCATACAAATCCCAATTTAAAGTTTACTCATCACATTTGCTTATGCAAGAGCTGGAGCTTCTGGGAAAGAACGCGGCACAAGAGCCTATATGCCTTCCCGACCATCCGTACGTTGCGGCACTTAAGGATTTTGGCCTTGATGAGCTTGTGGCGGGCGGCATAGACGCAGTTAGCACAACTGCTTTGAGCTGGGTTCTTAGCGACAGATTGCAAGGAATTATCCTGCCTTTTGCAGGTCCCGTGATTGAAAAAGGAGGGTTCTATGTGCGTCATCTCAAAAAGGCGAGAGATATATACAAGACTTTGACGCCGGAACAGAAGGAAACCATAAAATTCAAGACACTCTTCAAGCAAGGCATAAAAGAAGGTATGGAAAGCATGATGGACGACATCACGGTTCATGATCCCCTGTATATAGCTATGATGGCTGCAGGCTTGAAGTATTTTCCAGAGATTCCCCCAGGCGCGCTGTCAGCGCTGAGCTATACAATAGCGCTTTTTGTGGCTGCTGGCGCGAGGGTAGGTAGGAAGGAATTCCTGTACTGGAACAAGAAAAGGCTCCTAAAGAATAGCGGGTTCGAAATCGATAAATATCTTGAGTCAAGGTTCCACATAAAAAGTGATGAGAATCCCGAAGATCTAATGGGGAGTTTCGTAAAAGAGTTCGACTTGGCAGAATCAGCTGCCATGAAATATCATGATAGGTATTTTGACAATTGCCTACCATCTTATTCAGGCAGGACAGCCAAGCTCAGGCTGAGAAACAGGGACTTGGGAAAAGGTGCGAACAAAAAGTACCCCGAGAACACAAAAACCAGCAACTCTCTCCAGATTGTGTATACAAGAGCAGGGGAAGAGAAAAGAAACATAGATCAATGCAGGTATTTCCCAGTAGAGAAAGAGAAGATATATTTCCCGCTCCCCGAAGATATGCCATGGGAGCTGGACCACATTGAAGACAGGAATGCAAGAAAAATAGCATATTCCGCATGTAACAAGAACGGGGTGCATAACGATATATTCTTCGAGAGAACTGTTGCATACAACAAAGAGCTGTTGGTTTGCACGGACAAGGTGGATAAGGGAAGGCCTTTCTACATAGCCGAGATCAAGACACGCAGCAATCCCGACCTGCTTATGCAGGGGATGCGGTACATGATGATGGAATGCCCAATAGTCGCAACACAGACCACATACGGGAAGTCTGACATTTTTGGCAGAGACTAGCCCTTTCCGAAGAAGCTCCCACACCAGCCAAATCATTCTTTCAAATAGGGCTCTAGCGATATCCTAAGGTTCCTTGAATCGCCTTCATGGGGCCACAGATATTCCCTGCAATCTTTGAAGAAATCAACTGCCCTTGAGACAGAGGACTGCAGAACCTTGCCTCTTTTCGCCTTGTAAGTTCCTGAAAGATCGCTGTCCGCAACAAACAGTTTTTTCTGCTCATTCCACGCAAAGCCGTCCATTTCAAGGGCGTAATGGGTCTCGTCCCTTATCCATCTGTTGAAAGCGCGTCCTCCATAATCGGCAAAAAATCGCCATCGTATTATATCATCTTTTGTTATTTCATGAACCAATTCATCTGCCAGGCACCCATTGCAACACCATTCGGTATAAATCCTCCATTCCATATTCCCTATCAGCCTGTCTGCAGGTAAGCCATCAATCTTCCTTGAGCTGCTATTATAGAAATCAATCATAACCTTCTCATCATCAGGTGCTGTCCATCCACGTCCCATGAATCAGAATATATAAATAAGCTTTTTAAGCGGCTGAAATCAGCTCTTCCCAAAGAATGAACCCAGCCCCGCCTGCTTTTTCGCCTTGGAATCCTTCATCTTGTCCAGGACAGAGGTTATCCTCTCCTGGGAGAATCCATGGCCAGTGAGAAGGTCCAGCGCCTTGTCGGGCTGGAAAGCGGCCTTGGGAATCTCATGGCCGCAGGAGGGCGGGTTCTTGAAAAAATCAAGTATGGTCTCTGGCTCGGTCTTGAAGTCCCAGGATATCTCTTTAAGGACCTTTTCAAGCGTCCTCTTCTCCTTCACGAGAGCGAGCGCTTTCTTGGGGCCGAACCCCTTCACCCCTCCCATGTTATAGTCCGTGCCCACAAGAATCCCCACGAGGATGAGCTGCTCGTGCGTGATGCCAAGTTTGGAAAGCACGCTCTCGAGTTCCACCAGCTCCGGGTTCACGACTACGTACTTCTCCTTCCTCGCGACCTTGCGCCTGCCTGTTATCGTGAGGTTCCGGACAAGCTTGGGCGCCCCGAAAAGCAGGGAATCCCAGTCCTGCGAGCCCGCCGCCCACACACGGCCTTTTTTCGCCAGGCATGATGCCTCTGCCTCGCCTTCTGAAGGTGCCTGTATCCAGGGAACGCCCATGTAGTCAAGCAGCCTTTTAGACTCCTCGGCCATCTCCTTGGTTAGCCGCGCCGCTCCCTGAGCATACATCTTTACCTTCTCGTAATCGCCTTCCTTGAGGGCTTTCTCCCACTTCTCCTTGGCCTCGGCGCGCACCTGTATCCTGTTCTCTAGGGTCTGCCGCTTGAACTCAGGAGGCGTGCCGTCAAACACAAAAACCGGCTCTATGCCGTTCTCCATGAGCTTTGCTGTCCTGTAGAACAGCCCGGAAAGATGGGATGTTATTTCTCCATTAGAATCCCGGAGAGGTTCACCTGTGAACCTGTCCCTTATAGTAGAGAGAAACTGGTAGAGCGTATTGTTTGCATCTATAGCTATCCTTTTCCCGTTCAAATCCTCCAAGGAAAGCTCTTTTGCAGAAACAAGATCAGAAAGACTCACGCCCATAATTTATGTGAGGAAGCGAAGTTTATATACCTTAAATCCAAAATTTCTTCATCGCTTTGCAACGCATTAAGGGGTGAATGCATGGGCAAGAAACTCGTGGGTAAAATAGCGCACTATTTCGACAAGATTAGCGTCGCTGTCATAGCTTTGTCTGACACCTTGAAAGAAGGAGATGAGATTTCCATCGAGGGAGCCGTTACCAACGTGCAGCAAACCGCTTCCTCAATACAGATAGACAGGAAGCCTGTGGAATCTGCAAAGAAGGGCCAGTCAGTCGGGATCAAGGTACAGGAAAGGGTCAGGGAAGGGGACAAGGTCTTCAGGGTAGAAGAGTAAGCAGGTGCCTGAAAGCGAACAGTAAAAGTTTATAAACCCTTATCTTTAACTATTTTTTAGTGATAACATGAAACTCGCTATATTAAAGATATTCACCGTACTGTGGCTCATGGGAATGTACCTGACGCTCCTCATCACGTTCATAGTGGCTTATCAGAGCCCCCATAAGGCTGTCCAGGTACTGATAAATAGCTATGATGAAGCGAACACCGAGATGGTCATGCTGCTGGCGGCGCTTTTCATCACGACCATAGGAACGGCTTTCCTCATAACTGACATAAGGAAGGACTTCCTGGAGAGGAAAGTGAGGCTGTTGTCACGAATCTCGGATTAAGGGAAAGAAGGCGATTGCACACTACCTTCAGTCTCAAATCCACCTCACATCCACCTCGTCCGTGCGCTGGCGCGGCAAAACTCCGGGCTTTGTCTTCATTCTTGATTTGTGGTGCAGAATCCCCAGCCACGCGATATTCGCCCCGCAGTCCCCTGCGAATTCTTTCGGAACTGTATGGAATTGTGCACCCCGCTCCCTGCACATTATCCCGAGCATTTCCTGCAGCCGCGAGTTGGCGGCCACCCCGCCCGTGAGCAGGAGCTCTGACTTCCCCGTATGGGCCATTGCCCTTTCAGTCACCTCTGTTAACATTGCAAACAAAGTTTCCTGGAGGGAATAGCAAAGGTTCTCCAGGCTCTCCCCTTTCTTGCGCCTGGTTAAGGCCTCCGTGATAATTCCCGAGAAGGAGAGATCCATCCCCTTTACCACATAAGGGAGTTCCAGATAATGGCCCTTCTGCGCGAGGGTTTCTATCTTCGGGCCTGCTGGGAACTCAAGCCTCACTGCGCGGCCGAACTTGTCCAAGGCATTCCCTATCCCTATATCCATGGTCTCCCCGAAGCAGCGGTATCTCCCCTCTGCAAATGCGAGAACCTGTGTGTTTGCCCCCGAGACATAAAGCGTTACAGGGTCTTTCACGCCCGTGCACAGCTTGCCTATCTCCACGTGGGCTATGCAATGGTTGACGCCAACTAAAGGTTTGCCTTTGGAAACATCTTTTGCAAAAGCAAGGCCTTCTTTCAAGCATGGAGGCAGGCCAGGACCTTGTGAAAAGGCAACCAGATTTATGTCCTTCAGAGACACGCCTGCGGAAGAGAGGGACTTCTCAAGAACCTCCCTACAAACCTTCCTGTGGTGCTGCGCCGCCTCAGCCGGTTTTATTCCCCAGCCTTCAGGCGGCCTATACATATCCCACACATTGGAGAGGATTTTGCCTTTATCGGAAACAATTCCAATCCCGAAGGTGTGGGCTGTGGATTCTATGCCTAAGCAAATCATGGACATAAAAGAAATTTGAATGGGGAACTTAAATTGAATAACGTGTCCTGAAAGCAAAGCTTATTAATAAAAATGCATGAATAAACCCCTATGATAAAATACTTCTACAAGGCCCTGAGGATAACGGCAATACCCCTTGTAATTGCGGGATTCCTTACCCTGCTGTCAGGCTTCACCACCACGAAGTATTTCATCGTTCCTGGATTGGGCTACAGCCTTTCTTATTTGATACATACCACAATATTCCCGCTGGTTTTCATGCCGCTGTTCTTTGTGCATTCCCTGGCAGGAACGCTTATAATTATCAACAGGCACCAGAGGATTAACAAGAAGCCGCTCAAGATGGCAGTGGTTCTGCTGTGGTTCGCAATTCTGGGGTTGTTTGCATTCCTTTTCGCGGCGCAGAGTCCAGCAGCCGCGGGAGCAGTAAGCGGGATTAATACATCCGTGACAGGAAGCCTGATCAACAATTCCCTTCCAGGCGGGGCAATTTCCCTCTCGCTTGCGGAGATAGCAAAGCACAATTCTCCAAGCGATTGCTGGATAATAATAAGCGGAAAAGTCTATGACGTGACCGCTCACCTAGCGAACCATCCGGGAGGGGCCGGACTAATAACCCCTTACTGCGGGCAGGACGCAACCACAACATATGACACAAAAGGCGGAAGGGGAAGCCCGCACTCGCCAAGCGCAGATTCCATGCTTGGCCCTATTTACCTCGGAAATGTTGGGGGCACGGTAAGCAGTCAGGTCATACAGCAGGCCCAGAACCAGACCCTCCCGAATACCGGCGGGAACGGACGGGAAGATGATTAAAAGGAATTCACAACATAAACGTATTCCAAGAGCTTGCGGGATGTGTTCCTGACATTATGCCTGGTATTTTCTTTTATGTAATGCACATCTCCTTCTTTCATGGGGACTTTTTCCTTTTTCTTTATCAGGACGCCTTTCCCCTTCAGGACGATTATTATCTCTTCCCTCTTGTGAGTAACGTGCTCTCCCACATCTTCGCCTGGAAAAAGTATGACCTTCGCAGCTTTCAGATTCTTACAGGAGGGCGGGTTTATCAAAGTAATTGTTTCCATAACATCCAAGTTAAGAATATGTAAGAGCCTCGATAAAAGGCTTTTATTTCACAGAAAACGGTCGCACTCCATGCAAAACTGCTAGTAAGATAGAATCCGGATTATTTGATTCCCTCTAGTTTCTCCCCGAATTTCTTCAGGCGGTTCCTTTGAGAGGCTTCCAATGCCAATTTCTCTATTCCATCTATTTCACTTAATGCTCTGAAAGACCCGTCTTTTTGCCCTATATAGAAGAAATCCCTTTCCAGCACGGGAATTCCGGAAAAATCGCTTACAGCCAGATCCTGTATACCATCATTGTTTAAATCTAAAGTATACACGTGGGGTCTGTTTAAATAATAAACCGAACCGATTGCCATTACCCCTCCGAGAAGTACTGCTCCAATATAGCCGGCAATCTTCCCCTTGCCTTTTTGTGCATCCGGAACATTTCCTCCCATAATAATCCTTTATGAATTAACCCAAAGAAATAAAAGGCTTTTAATTCCCTCTCCTCTATATTCTTATTTACAAAACATAGAGTGCTCATTATGGATACGGTTTACGATCCGAAAAGGATAGAGGAAGAGATTCTAGGCTACTGGAAAAGGAAGAGAATCCCGGAAAGGATAACGGATTTCGCCAGCTCAAAAAACCCCAAGTTCTACCTGCTGGACGGTCCCCCTTACGTGAACGGTATCCCCCATGTGGGGCATGTGAAGACCACCACATTCAAGGACATATGGGGCAAGTTCAAGCAGATGCAGGGCTATTCCGTGTGGTTCCAGCCGGGTTTCGATTGTTCAGGGCTTCCTATAGAGAATGCTGTGGAGAAGAAGCTCGGCATAAAGTCCAAGAAGGATATAGAGAGGATTGGAGTGGAGAAGTTCATAAACGCGTGCAGGGAGCTTGCTGAGGAGAACCTTCACGTATGGATGGATTTGTACAAGAATCTCGGGGCATGGAGGGGATGGCAGGACCCTTACCTGACTTACAAGGATTACTACCTGGAAAGCGGATGGTGGACGATAAAGAGGATGTACGAGAAAGGCCTGCTGACGGAAGGGACAAAGCCCAGCTTCTGGTGCCCGCACTGCGAGACCGTGCTCTCTGGTTATGAGGTCACCGATTCCTACAAGAATCTGGAAGACCCTTCCATATTCATAAAATTTAAACTGAAAGGAAAGAAAGACGAATATCTCCTGGTGTGGACCACCACGCCTTGGACGCTTCCCGCAAATGTTGCGATAGCTGCACATCCTGACGAGACTTACGTGAAGGTGAAAGTCGGAGATGAGAAGCTGATCCTCGCGGAGAAGAGGCTTGAGGAGCTGCACAGGTTCGAGATTGGGTATCACGTGCTGGAGAAATTCCCTGGGAAAGAACTGAACGGGATGAGATATGAACCTCTTTTAGATGTCCCGCTCCAGAGGGAGCTGGATAAGAATCCGTACGCGCACCAGGTGGTTCTCTCGATACCCATAATGAAGAAGAGGGTGGCCTCAAAAACATTAGCCAAAAGAGCCGTTACTGATGCAGACGAGTTCGGGCATGTGGTGGACATGGAGACCGGCTCCGGCCTCGTGCACATTGCCCCCGGACACGGAGACGTGGACAATCGCCTTGGCAAGCATTACAATCTTCCGGAGCCTTCTCCAGTTGATGATCAGGGCAGGCTTACCAAGGAGGCGGGGGAGTTTGCAGGCCTTTTTGTGAAAAAGGCGGACCCGCTTATTATAGAGAAGCTCGAGAGCACGGGAAGGCTCCTGAAGGCGGAGAAGATAATCCATTCCTACCCGCTGTGCTGGAGATGCAAATCCCCTCTCATATACAGGATGAGCAACCAGTGGTTCCTGAAGCTGGATACCATAAGGCAGGACCTGATGAAAGAGAACAAGAAAGTGAAATGGCTCCCTGACTTCGGCGGCGAGAGGTTCGAGAACCTTCTTGCCGAGGCCCCTGACTGGGCGATAACCAGGCAGAGATACTGGGGAATTCCAATACCTGTCTGGGTGTGCAGGAAATGCGGGACAACTATTGTTGTGGGCTCGAGAAAGGAGCTTGCAGACCTCTCAGGCAAGCACATAACTGACATGCACAAGGATGTTGTGGATAAGATTGAGATCAAATGCAAATGCGGGAGTATGGCTACCAGAGTGAAGGACATAATGGACGTGTGGTTTGACTCGGGGATTTCCCCATGGGCTTCGCTTGGTTATCCTTTCATGAACAAGGAGCTGTTCGAGAGGCTCTGGCCTGTGGACCTGGTTGACGAGAGCCAGGACCAGATAAGGGGATGGTTCTACACCCTCATGCTATGTGGATACTCTGTCTTTGACAGGGCTCCATACCATACCGTGTGCCTGAACGGCTGGACGCTGGATGAGAAAGGGGAGAAGATGAGCAAGTCCCTGGGGAATGTGATAGATGCGGAGCATGCGAGGAAGGAGCTGGGCTCAGACCTGCTAAGGCTTTACTACTGCTATGACACCAACCCGTGGGATACGCAGAAGTTCAGCATGGCCAACGCCAAGGACCTGCGGAGGATTATGAACGTGCTCTGGAACAGCTGGATATTCGTGGAAACATATTGCAGGAGAAAGGAGTACGAGCTTCCAAGGAATCTGGAGCTGGAGGATATATGGATTGTTTCAAAAGTCAATTCGCTAATAGAAAAAGTCACGGAGGATATAGAGAACTTCCGTCTCCATTCAGCCACGCGCTCGCTCGCAGATTTCTTGCTGAATGATTTCTCAAGGTTCTACATCAAGCTCATTCGGAACAGGGTCTCTCCATGGCACGAGGGAGAGGACAAGAGGAGCGGCCAGGTAGTCTCCCATTATGTTCTTGAAAAGGCGACAAAGCTCATGGCTCCTTTCACCCCGTTCATTTCCGAGAAAATCTTCACCGAGCTGCTCCCGAAGGAGGAGTCAGTCCATCTGGCGGAATGGCCCGCTCCTGAGAAAGAGCGAATTGACAGGAAGCTCGAGGGCTACATGGAAATCGCGAAATCCGTTATAGAGACTGTTAACTTCGCAAGGCAGGAAGCGAACATCAAGCTCAAGTGGCCGCTCTCGGAGATTCATGTCATCTGCAAGGAAAAAACCTACAGGGATGCTGTCACAGAAACGAAAGAGATAATAAAGAACATGGCAAACGTCCGCGAGGTTCACGTCTCGGACAAAGGCAAGAGAACAGGAAAGAGATTCGAGCATGGGGAGATAATCCTGGGAGAGGTGCTCAAGACTGATGCGCTCCTCCGCGAGCTCATCCGCAAGATCCAGATGCTCAGGAAAGAGCAGGCTCTCAAGGTCACGGAGAAAATTTCCCTGACTCTGGAGACGGAAAAGGAGACGGAGAAAACACTCATAGAGAATGAGAAAGAGATTCTGGAAGGGGTTGGAGCAGACTCGCTCGCGTTCAGTCCTCTTTCCGAGCAGAGGGGAGAGCTGGAGTTCGAGGGGGCGAAGATCAGGATCTGGTTTGAAGCGGTGAAATAAGCTTATGAATATCATTTCAAGTAAATTTACATGGAAAAATATTCCCTTCCGGAAATGAAGATGAGGGATATAGTTCTTGGCATAATCTTCCTTAAGGAAGGGAGCCGGGCTTTTGACGAAACCGATCTGAAGCTGGGCCTGAAGAGATGCACTTCCGAATATCCTGATTTTGAAAGGCTTTTTAGAGAGCGCTATGCGGGCGGACCTGAAAAAACAGACGATTACAGCTGCATTCTGATTTCTTCAGAGATGGGTTTTTTGCTGGAACCCGGAGATTTGAGCATGCCATACATTCACATGGGAGAATATGGCAGAAAATATGTGGAAAAAGACCTAAAAGCCAGTTATGGCGAAGAGATTTTTGACCGCCTGAAACCAGTGGCTGATGCTGTCTGGAAAGCGGCATACGATAAATGCTTATAATTGGCCAATGCAAAGGTGATACCATGTCCACGTTCAAGGATTTGCTGGACTTTGCAGGAAGGATAAAAGACCAGAAACTGAGGAAGATGACAATCGAGATTCTCAAGAATCCCGGCCCGCTTTCGAACAGGAACCTCAAGCTCCCTCAGGTCCCTTTTGACCAGGCTCCTGCCTCGATTGACTGGCACCACGCGAAGACAGGAGGACTGCTCGAGCACACTTATATTGTTACGAAAATGTGCATTTCTGTGGCTGAGGATTTGGAAAAGGTTTACAAGCCAGGGATAGACATGGACGCCCTGATAGCAGGCAGCCTCCTGCATGACATAGGCAAGGTGTGGGGAGTGAGGAAGACCAAGTCAGGGAAATGGCAGAGCACGGGAAGCACGATTGATCACACCATGCTCGGGACGGCAGAGCTGCATGCAAGGCATTTCCCCGAGAAGGTGGTTCACATAGTGGCAGCGCATTTCGGAGACCAGGGGCCTACTCCACCGCAGACAATAGAGGCGTACATAATCCACACCATGGACAACATGGATGCCATGCTGAATTCTAATGTGGAAGAATCGAAGATCATAAACCTGCTGATAGGGTGAAATCCTTCAGAGAATCTGTTAACCCTTAACAAACAAACCCTTAAAACATTTCTCTGCTAATTATTAACATGGAAAGCCTCATGAACAAGGCCAGGAATTACTTCATGATTGGAGTTATTGCTGAAAATCTTGGCATGGCGCAGGAGGCCGCATGCAATTTCTTTGAGGCGCTTTTCGCGGCGGATGATGCAAAAATCTTCGAGATTGTAAAGGACAGGCCAAAAGACCATAACGAGAGGTTCACAATACTGAAGGCCAGAATTCCCGTGCTTTATGAAATAACTGACAGGTTGTTTGCTGTCTACAAGAGGTCCGGAATAAAAGACCTGGATATGCCTGAAGTAAGGATTGTCAAGAACAGGGTGGCTGAAGCTTTTGAACACACAGGAATACCCGTCCCCAGGGATGAGGAAATCAGGAAAAAGATAGAGGAGCTTACTAGGAAGAACCCTTAAAAATCCCTTCTACAAGAAAGCTATATGGTCCTAGCCAAGAGGCGCGACAGGTTCGCAAATTTTTCGGTGAAGGTGGGGATTGTATTCAGCAAGCTTCCCCTCTCCGCCAACCAGTGGACCCTGCTCTCGCTCGTTCCGATATTCTTTGCGCTGTGGTTCCTTGTGAACCAGCAGTTCCTTTATGCAGCGGGGCTGTTCATAGTCTCGGCTTTCATGGACCTGATAGACGGCTCTGTCGCGCGCGTGACGGGAACTGTATCCAAGAAGGGGGCGTATCTGGACACAGTTGTGGACAGGTATGTTGAGGGAATTATAATCTTCGGGCTCCTGTTCGCTGGCCTTCCGGATTTCTATCTTCCTGTAACGGCGTGGCTTTTCATATACTTCTTTG
>JBGPBG010000008.1:0-11581 GCA_041481105.1 Candidatus Aenigmatarchaeota archaeon | reverse complement strand
GCCTCCTGCTTGGGTAGATTCTTAGACCGCAGAATCTGCACAAGCTTTTAAGGCTTGCGGTGGATGACCGTTAAGTATTTAAATACGCGCAATATAGTTAATTCTGTTTTTCTTAGGTGGGAAAAAACGTGGGTGAATTTCTCTGACGAAGGACGAAGGCAAAACGTCTAAAGTTGCGGTCGAAGGCGGAAAAGCCGCCTTCCATCCGAAATCGAGTGGTATGATGCGAAACACGAATATCTCTAAGCTGGATTCGAAGGGGAGGCTGCTCATACCCTCTCACATAAGGAAGTTCCTTAGCGTGGACGAAGGAACAGAGGTCATAATTCTTCCGGACAACGAGAAGGCAGAGGCGCGGATACTGCCTCTCGTGAGGGACAAGACCGCGGAGTTCAGGATAACCATGGCAGACTCACCAGGAAGCCTCGCCCTGATAGCGGACACGCTCGCCAAGTACAACGTGAACGTGCTCATGAGCAAGAGCCGCTCCATAGTGAAGGGGAAGCTCGCGGAGTGGGACCTCATAGTGGACACCTCGGGATGCAACGGGAGGCTGGAGAAGATGAAGACCAGCATCCTGAACTCGAGCCTCATAAAGAACATGGAGATACTGAACATTTGAGCAGGGAACGAAAAGAGTGCGTGATTATGATAGAGTCCAAGACAGACATACTGAAGCATGAGCTCGTGCCCAAGCATGAGGTGCTCGCAGGGGCGGAGAAGAAGGAGCTTCTAGAGAGGCTGGACGTGTCGGAGAGGAGCCTGCCCAAGGTACTGGACACGGACTCGGTGATAAAGAAGATAGGCGCGAAGCCCGGGGACGTGATAAGGATCACCAGGAAATCCCAGACGTCCGGGGAGTCTGTCTACTACAGGATAGTGGCTGAGAAGACGAAGCATAATCCGCAGGGTTGAACGTTGGAAAGAAGGTGACCGCTGTCACCTTCAAACCAGAATGCAGTCAGAGAGAAGGACCGCGAAGCGGTCAGGGTTGGAACAGTTAGAAAGAAAGTGGCTCTTGCCACTTTCGGGTTGGGTTGAGAATATGCCATTCGAAGCCATGATGAACGCGTTCGAGAAGGACAGGGGCTGGGTCAAGTTCCAGATAGACTCCTTCAACAATTTCTTGGACCACGGGATGCAGGAGATAATAGACGAGATAGGCACGGTCAAGCTCAATCCCGAGGTCGGGGACCTCAAGCTCAAGTTCGGGAAGGTCTCCCTGGGCAAGCCCACCATAAAGGAGGCAGACGGCTCCACGAGGCAGATATTCCCCAACGAGGCCAGGATAAGGAACCTCACATATGCGGCTCCTGTCTACGTGGACATCACGCCCATAGTGAACGGGGTGACGGAGAAGCCGGAGAACGTGCACATAGGGAACATCCCCATAATGGTCAAATCCACCCTGTGCTCGAGCTATGGGATGAGCGAACAGGAGCTTGCCGAGAAGGGAGAGGACCCACATGACCCCGGAGCGTATTTCATAGTTAATGGGACTGAAAGGGTGCTTGTCCTCATAGAGGAGATATCCTCGAACAAGACGATATTCGAAAGAGAGAAGGACACTGTTTCTGTGAGGATAAACTCCGAGAAGTCCGGCTTCCGGCAAAGGCACGTGATTGAACGAAAACCGGACGGGGAGATAAACATCTCCTTCGCGAACATAAGGAAGCTCCCGATTGTGGTCCTCATGAAGGCGCTCGGCCTCGAGACGGACAAGGAGATATGCTTCGCCATTTCAGGTGAGCAGCGAATTTTGAATGAGCTTTACATAAACCTCTACCAGACGGACGCGACCACCAAGGAAGAGGCAATAGATATCCTCGGGAAGAAGCTCAAAGTCTCAGAAGACTACAGGGCGGAAAGGGTCACGCAAATCCTTGACAGGTACCTGCTCCCGCACATAGGGCAGGAAACCAAGGACCGTCTGGAAAAGGCAAAATTCCTCGCAAAGATTGTGAGGAAAACCATAATGGTCGGGATAAACGCAATGCCCGAGGATGACATAGACCATTACGGGAACAAGCGTCTCCTGATGTCAGGGGAGCTGCTCGGGCAGCTCTTCCGTTCAATACTTCTGGGAAGGTGGGGGCTGCTCGCGAAAATGAGCTACAATTACCAGAAGCTGATGAAGAGAGGGAAACATTCGTCCATCCAGGGAATAATAGAGGCCAATGCCGTGACCAAGCAGATTCTCTCCTCTCTGGCAACTGGAAACTGGATAGGAGGGAGGACAGGAGTTTCACAGCGCCTCGACAGGAGCTCTTATGTGAAAACAATCTCGCATTTGCGCTCCGTGATTTCACCCCTCACATCAACACAGGAGCATTTCAAGGCAAGGCAAATCCATCCGACGGAATGGGGAAGGCTCTGCCCGGCGGAAACGCCTGAAGGTTCTGCGATAGGGCTGAGGAAGCACCTTGCGCTCCTGGCAGAGATAACCCCAGGTATGGACGCAAAGGAAAACGAAATGGTGATTAAGAGCCTTAACGGTTAAGTTGTTTAACCGACTGATAATCGCTTGATCGGAGATAAATATGAAAGAACAGAAAACCTATGCGAAACCCGCAGCAGACCCGCTCAGCCTGAAGAAGGCTGCCAAGGCGGACATCTACTTCAACGGGAAGTTCCTGATGGAGACGAAAGCCGCAAGCGAGTTCGTTGAGAACGTGAGGAAGAAGAGAAGGATGAACCTCATCCCGAACCAGGTGAACATCTCCCACTATCCGGAATTCGAGGAGATACGGGTAAGCACCACTCACGGCCGCGTCAGGAGGCCGCTCATAATCGTCGAGGCCGGGAAGTCCAAGCTCACGGAGCAGATTGTGGAGCGGATGAAGGAGGGCAAGATAGACTGGAACTACCTCATCCAGCACGGCATCATAGAATACCTGGACGCGGAAGAGGAGGAGAACAGCCTGATAGCGCTCACGAAGGACGACATCGCGAAAGACCACACGCACGTGGAGGTTGACCCCATAAGCATGATAGGGCTTTCCGCGAACCTTATCCCCTACCCCGAATACAACAGGGGCGACAGGATCAACTACGGAGCGAAGATGGTGGGCCAGGCGATAGGCCTCATGGCAAACAACTATCTTGTCAGGACTGACACAAAGTTCAATGTGCTTGCATACCCGCAGACACCCCTCGTTACCACCAAGGTGAGCGGCATAATGGACCAGTATCCTGAGGGCCAGAACATCGTAGTGGCCATAATGTGCCATGACGGGTACAACATGAACGATGCCATTGTCATGAACAAGTCCTCTGTGGAAAGGGGAATGTTCAGGTCCTTCTATTTCCGCACGTATGAGACGCTTAAAAAGAAGTACTGGGGAGGCCAGGAGGACGAGATAGCGATACCTGACCCCGCAATAAAGGGATTCCGAGGGGACTCTGCATACAGGGATTTGGGAGAGGACGGCATAATCAATCCCGAGACGCCGGTCGAGAGCGATTCAGTCCTGATAGGCAAGATCTCACCCCTCCGCTTCCTTTCAGGAGAGGAGTTCGTTTCGGATGTGGAGAACAAGCGCGAGACAGCCGTGACAGTGAGGCACGGGGAGAAGGGCGTGGTGGAAAAGGTCATAATCTCCGAGACAATAGACGCGAGCCAGCTTTTCAAGGTCGTGATAAGGGATGACAGGATTCCCGAGCTTGGGGACAAGTTCGCATCAAGGCACGGCCAGAAGGGTGTGGTGAGCCTGATGGTTCCGCACGAGGACATGCCTTTCACGGCGCAGGGAGTCGTTCCGGATATAATATTCAACCCCCACGCAATTCCATCAAGGATGACAGTCGGGCAGATACTCGAGATGCTCGCGGGCAAGATGGGAAGCTATGCAGGGAAACGGATAGACGCTTCCGCTTTCAGCCATACGAAAGAGGCTGAAATCAGAAAAACAATGAAAAATATGGGATTCAGGGATGACGGGAAGGAGACTCTTTATGATGGCAGGACAGGCAGGCAGTATGATGTCCTGATTTTCACAGGGCTTTCCTATTACATGAAGCTTGACCACATGGTGGCGAACAAGATACATGCAAGGTCCCGAGGCCCGGTGACGCTGCTCACGAAGCAGCCCACTGAAGGCCGCGCTAAGCGCGGAGGCCTCAGAATCGGGGAGATGGAGCAGCAGTGCCTTATCGGCCATGGCGCAGCCCTCACGCTCAAGGAGAGGTTCGATTCGGACACCACGAAAATCCCGATATGCAAGAGGTGCGGCCTTGTAGCTATTCATGATGTCGTGAAGAACCGGACGTACTGCGGCGTGTGCAAGGATAGCGAGATTGCGTGGGTGGAAACCTCCTATGCATTCAAGCTCGCGGCAGATGAAATGAAGTCCATGATAATCTATCCGAAGATTGTTACCGAAGAATTGTAAGGTGTGTTAATATGTCGCTTTCAAGAATAAAGGAACTTGAATTCAGCCTGATGTCACCGGAACTGGTAAAGAACATGGCACGCGTCCGTATAGTGACCTCAGACCTGTATGACGCTGACGGCTACCCTGTGGAGGGAGGGGTGATGGACCCGAGGATGGGAGTGATAGACCCGGGATTCCACTGCAGGACATGCGGCGGAGGCATCGGCGACTGCCCAGGACATTTCGGCTACCTTGAGCTCGCGAAGCCCGTGATTCACGTTCTTTACACAAAATTCATTTACTACCTCCTCAGGCACACGTGCAGGAAGTGCTCAAGGATAATGACGGTTTCCGCGAAGAGCCCGAAAGCAGGAAAGAAGACGACGACAGCGACGGCGGCAAAATGCCCGCACTGCGGGACGCAGCAGCAGAAAGTCACGTTCGCGAAGCCCTATGCTTTTTACGAGGACAAGGAAGAGCTGTCCCCACTGACAATAAGGGAGAGGTTCGAGAAGATTCCGGACGGGGACCTCAAGGCCCTGGGAATCAGGGGCGGCCGGCCGGAGTGGCTCATCCTCACTTTGTTCCCCATCTCTCCGGTGACCATGAGACCCTCAATCACGCTGGAAGGCGGAGAGCGTTCGGAAGACGACCTCACGCACAAGCTTGTGGACATGGTCAGGATAAACCAGTCCCTCAAGGAGAACATAGACATAGGCGCCCCTGAGTTCATCCTTAACGACCTGTGGGAGCTGGTGCAGTACCACATATCCACATATTTTGACAATGAGCTGACCGGCGTTCCGCTGGCAAGGCACAGGTCAGGAAGGCCGCTGAAAGGGATTGTACAGAGGCTGAAGGCAAAGGACGGCCGCATCCGAGGGAACCTGCTCGGGAAGAGGGTGAATTTTTCCGCAAGGACCGTGATATCGCCTGACCCCAGGCTTTCAATAAGCGAGGTCGGCGTTCCTGAAATAATCAGCCAGGAGCTCACAATCCCCGAGTACGTGACAAACCTGAACATAAAGCACGTGAAAGAGCTGCTCAAGGCAGGGAAGGTGAACTATGTCCTGAGGCCGGACGGGAGGCGCATAAAGGTCTCGGAAGACAACAGGAAAGACCTTCTTGACAATCTCACAATTGACTGGACCGCTGACAGGCAGCTGCAGGACGGGGACATAATAGTCTTCAATCGCCAGCCTTCCCTGCACAGGGTTTCCATGATGGCGCACAGGGTGAAAATCGTGCCGTACAGGACATTCAGGATGAACCCGAGCGTGTGCCCCCCGTACAACGCAGATTTCGATGGAGATGAGATGAACCTGCACGCGCTCCAGACAGAGGAGGCGCGTACAGAGGCGGAGTGCATAATGGACGTGAAATACAACATAAAATCGCCCAGGTCAGGAGGCCCGGTTATAGGGCTTGACCTTGACCAGATATCAGGGATATTCCTTCTCACCAAGAAGACCACGCTCCTTTCCAAAGAGGACGCCAGCCAGATTTTTGCAGATGCATGCATCGAAGCCGACCTTCCCGACAAGAAAGAATTCAGCGGAAAAGAGCTTTTCAGCATGCTGCTCCCAAAGGGCCTGAACATGGAATACAAGGCGAACTGCTGCGAGAACTGCGATGACTGCACCCGCTCGGCCTGCGAGCACGATGCATGGGTGATAATAAAGAACGGGGAAGTGAAGGCAGGATGCATAGATGCAAAAGGTGTTGGTGCGTTCAGGGGCAAGATAATCAGCAAGATAGACACCCTTTACGAAGACAGCGAAGAGGTCAAGAATTTCATTGACAGGGCAGGCAGGCTGGGAATAGCCTTCCTGATGAGAAGGGGCTTCTCGCTTGGCATTTCTGACCTGGATCTTGACTCGGGCGTGCACGTTAAAATAGAGCAGGAGATAAAGAAAGCAGAGAAGGAGTCTAACATTCTGATAGAAAAATTCAAGAGGAAGGAGCTCAAAATCCTTCCCGGAATGACTGCGGAGGCGTCACTCGAGGCTCAAATCATGAACACGCTGGCGTCAGGGGTGAGCAACGTCGCTGACGTGATCTCGGAGAACATAAGAAAAAGCGACATAATTGTAATGACAAAGTCAGGAGCTAAAGGCTCCATGATAAACACGACACAGATGGCTGCTGTCGTGGGGCAGGAGACCATTCTCGGGAAGAGGATAAAGAGGGGATACTTTAACAGGACGCTCCCCCACATAAGACCCGGAGACCTTTCGCCAATGTCCCACGGATTCGTTTCAAGGGGATTCAAGGACGGGCTCACGCCCTTCGAGCTGTTCTGGAACATAATGAACGGAAGGGAAGGGCTGATGGACAAGTCCCTGAGGACGAGGAAGTCAGGATACATGCAGAGGCGCCTGATAAACGCGCTGCAGGACCTGAAGGTCCACCATGACCTGAGCGTGAGGAACGCGAACAATCAGATCATCCAGTTCATGGCAGGCGAGGACGGGGTGGACCCGACCAAGTCAGACAACGGGAAAATAAACTGGAAGGAGTACATAGTATAAAATGAAAATTTGAAGTCGGTGCACCCGACTTCTTTCGAGGTAATATGACCGTGCCACCGCTCATTCGCAGGGAATTCAAGGAGTATTCTGAGAAGCACAGGCTCTCACCGCAGGAGAATGAGAGGCTCCTTTCGATAATAAACGCAGTATATCAGAAATCCACATATGACCCCGAAGAGCCCATAGGAGTGGTTACCGCACAATCGCTTTCCGAACCCGCGACACAGATGACGATGCGTACATACCACTTCGCGGGAACGGCAGGGATACAGGTCACGCTCGGTCTCCCGAGGATGATAGAGATTTTTGATGCAAGGAAGGAGCCGCGGACCCCGACCATGACAATCCATATTGACAAGGACCAACAGTCCATAGAGCAGGTGAAGAAGATAGCGGAGCAGATAAAGGAGGTCAAGCTCAAGGACATAGTGGTTTCCGATGTTATAGACCTCACGGACATGTGGATAAAGTGCAGGCTGGACCCGCTGAAGGTAAGGGAATTTGATATAGACGCCGCAGCCCTTCCGAAAAAAATCAAGCTCCGCGGCGCGGAGGCGTCTTATGAGAATGGTAACCTCACCCTCAAGTCAAAGAACCTGGACATCCGTGCGCTCTACAAGATGAAGTACGCGCTTCTCGAGACGCACATAAAGGGGATAAAGGGAGTCTCCCAGGTTGTCGTGACCAAAGAGGAAGATGAATGGGTGATAAACACACTCGGCTCCAACCTCAAGCAGGTGTTCGAGATAGAGGGAGTGGACTACGCAAGGAGCTTCTGCAACAACATGTTCGAGATGTACGAGGTCCTCGGGGTGGAGGCCGGCCGCACCGCGATAATAAACCAGGCCCAGTACACCGTGGAGGAGCAGGGCCTCGGGGTGGATGTGAGATATATAATGCTGCTTGCTGACTTGATGACAGTGGACGGCGAGATAAAGGCCATAGGCAGGTACGGCATCTCGGGCCAGAAAGCCTCCGTTCTCGTGCGCGCCTCGTTCGAGGAGACCAAGAAGCACCTTGTTGCCGCATCAGTCCGTGGGGAGAAGGACCAGCTCAAGGGAGCGATAGAGAACATAATCCTCAACCAGCTCGCGCCGATAGGAACGGGCGCTTTCGACCTGATTGGAAGGATACCGGAAGGCGTGATAGGCGCAGAGGAAGAGGAGATTCCAGAGAAGGCGAAAAAGAAGAAAGCCGAGAAAAAGCCCAAGGCTGCTAAGAGAGCCAGGGCGGTAAAGCCCACGAAAGAAAGAAGGCGTCCGAAAGACAGAAGGTGACAAGAGTCACCTTCAAGCTCAGAGACGCCTTCAAGCAAGAAAGCAGCAAAGAAATGACGCAATCCCCAAATAAAATCCTTTTAAATAATTATTCTCTCAATTATGTAATCCAGAACAGAGATTCGTGGTATTATGGCCGAGAAAACAGTGCAAATCCCGGATGGGATAGAAGTGGAAGTTAAAGGGAAAGAGCTAGCTGTGAAAGGCCCGAAAGGAGAGCTGCACAGGAGCTTCTTCCACCCTTCAGCAAGGCTGGAGATAAAGGAAGGGACAGTTGTATTCTCCACAGATTCCAAAAGGAAGAAGGACCGCGCGGTTGTAGGGACTTGGGCTGCCCATTTCAGGAACATGTGCGTGGGCGTGACAAAGGGGTGGGAGACCAAGCTCAAGATTGTATACTCACACTTTCCCATGAAAGTCAATGTCGAGGGCAGCAAGGTAACAATAGGGAACTTTCTTGGCGAGAGGAAGAACAGGTCAGCGGATATAGTCGGGAAAACGAAAGTCGAAGTGTCCAAGGACGAGATAATAATTACAGGGATAGACAAGGAGCAGGTCGGCAATACGGCAGCCAACATAGAGCGCGCCGCAAAGGTGCAGGGATTCGACAGGCGCGTGTTCCAGGACGGCTGCCACCTGATACAGAAGGCGAGGGCGATAGGAGATTAGGAGACTGAAGGTGGAATTACAAATGACATTCAAAATTCCACCTTCCAACTAAAAATCGAGTGATTTTTATGACTATGAAATCCAAAGAGAAAGCGAAGCTTGGTTCCAAAGAGGCAAGCCTGCTGAAAATCAAAGCGCGCAAGAACAGGAAGACCCCCAGGTTCAAGAGGCAGGAGCTCTGGGCGCAGGCCACCTTAAAGGATACGTGGAGGAGGCCAAAAGGTCACCACTCCAAAATGCGGAAGCAGGAGAGTGGAAGGGGAAGAGTCCCCAAGCCAGGCTATGGCTCGCCTGCTGCTTTGAGAGGCCTGGACAGGCAGGGATTCCTTCCCGTGAGAATATTCAATCCAAAAGAGCTGGAGAAACTCAATCCGGGAAAAGAGAAAGCCGTGATAGCATCCACAGTCGGCCGGAAGAAACGGCTTGAGATTCTGAAGAAAGCGGAAGAGCTCAAGATAGCTGTAGCGAATGCATGATTCTCTTATTCTGCAGATTTAAACCAAAGCCCTGAATAAATAAATATGAAAACTGGATTTTTAGAAGGAAGGCGGAACCAAAGAAGGAAGGTGCCAAGGCACCTTCAGACAAGGGTTCGCCTTCAGGCGAGAATAACCATTCTGGCGGCCTTTTTACCAGCATTCTTTTTCTGCCGTTCGTTTCATCCCAGCAGCCGGTGACATCAGCACAAAAATTTGAACTGCTGTTTTTGCTCCTCCTTATCTTTGGCTCTTTGGCAATCTCCCCAGCCATATACAAATCAAAACGCAAAACAAAAAAGTGAAAACTATATAAGCGCCCAGCTCCAAATATCTTTTGAATTCTATGTTCTCGGGGAAATGCCCCATGTGCGGGACAGGCGGGAAGATCTGGAACAAGAAGCCAGAAGTCTTCCTGTGCCCGAGCTGCTCCTCCGTCTTCTCGGATTTCGGCCTCGTGATAGAGCCGGAGAAAGAGCCGATTTCAATGTGGAACTGAACAGCTAGAAAGAAGGCGTCGTAAAGACCGAAGGCGGATTCGAGCCTGAAGGCGTCTGCAGACGCCTTCTTACGTTATTCCGCCTTCCAGCTCAGAGACGCCTTCAATCGAAAATACAATCCCTTTCTTTTCTAGACGAATATGTAAAAGAAAGGTCTAGGGATTACCCCAAAGAAAAGAATTTGCATCATGATTTGATTTTATTTATGTCTTGTGTGCATATCCATGCGGACATCGCGCCAAAGCCTGCCTTATTGATTTGAAAAGGCTCTGTCTTTTGCGGGTTTCTGAGAAAAATCAGCATGCAGTATTTCTTGCCCCTGAACATATCGCAGAACCGGGGAATGCTCTCCCTTTCAATCCCGTCCTCGGTCCCGTATTTTTCAAGAATCTCCTTAACCTTTCCAGGGGTTAGTCCGGAAAACTGAATCACCTTTTCAACTTCCGCCTTTATCCTGACCGGTTCCCCGGAATCCTTGAAATAGACGGTTTCTTCCGGCCTGATTCTGCCCCAGGGAGGATATTTAGCCTTGTACCATCTTGACTCGATTTTCTTTTGGCCAGTCAGGATTTTCCGGGTCAGGCCCCATGATTTTCTCATTATTGCGACATGGTCCATAATCTGGATAGTGGATTGACGGCTTATATAAATTGGATAAAGCCGTCTTTCTGAAAGGTTCTTGGATATAAATTCGCGGGTGCAGTATGGGCCATTGTCCCCCGCGATTTTTATTATACCAGATATATAAGTAATATTATGGTGGATTCCCGGCTGTATGTTCTCCTTGCAGCTTTTCTAACAGCATGCGTTTTTTTCGCCTCAGGAGCGAAGGCAGCCCCCCAGTCCTACATAACCGAGGAGGTGCAGGCCAATTATTTCTGGAATGGCTCTCTTGCGAGTCCGATATCCAGAATAGGATATGCGGAGGTGGATGTTGGAAGCACTCAGGATGTCCTGCAGTACATAAGGCTTACACTCACTTCTACGAGTGGAACGAACCTTGTCTCGGACACAGCATACAGGAATGTGGCTGCCTCGCCGAACCTTCCGGGGGACAGGACTAGGATTTTTGTGAACACCACCAACAGCACGGAAGATCTTTCATACCAGATAACTGACCCCAGCCTGACTCATGTGGTTGGAATGAGGCTTGATTATAGTAACCAGATTGGAGGCAGGGATATTGTGCCTGGCAGGAACACATTCTCCTTTAACCTGACACTGAATGCAGCCAACAGCCTTCAGGGGGCCTCGCTGGTTATGCAGGCAAGGAGGAATGCATTCGGGATTAATGATTCCATTAACTTTACGAGCGTTTCTGCATCGGGCGGCTCAGCCCAGATTCAGGACAGCGACAGTGATGGATTTTACGACAGGATTTCCTGGACAGGAGATTTGCCGGCAGGCGATTTCGTGATTTATTTCACGGGAGATATAATCCCGGGCGTAAATTTTGATGGAAACCTGATGTATACGAATCTGGACGAGAGCCAAACCCAGTGCACTTACTCAGGATACCAAACTTTTACGGGAACCACTTTCTCGAACAGGTTCAGCAGGGGACCTGTCAGGGAAGGGATAGAGATGATACAGCTGGGAACCTGGATTGCAAGGGGATTCATAAAAAACATAGCCGCGGACACGTCTTACATACTCAATGGCTGGGAGCTTTACGAGATAGGCAATCCTGTGCCTGTTCTTAACTCTTCAAGCAGGGTACGCATTTTACCAGGAGACACAATACATACGGATTGG
>JBGPBG010000007.1:0-11671 GCA_041481105.1 Candidatus Aenigmatarchaeota archaeon | reverse complement strand
TATCATGGCCTTAAGCTCTCTCTCCTTAAGCTCGTCCATATTATTCTCCTTTATCTCTCCGTTCCCGCTTGCGCACGCAGCAGCTGCGCAATATGTAAATATAATATTCATGCGTCTTTAATACGCTCTCCGGCAATCCGTCCAGCGTTTTTTATAGTTCCTTAATAAATATATATTAGCGTGTCCTTATGGAAAGAATAAAAACATGCATCACCGGGCTTGATGAGCTGATGGGAGGTGGGTTCCCGCAAAAACAGCTCATCCTGCTCACGGGCACGAGCGGGACAGGCAAGACCGCGTTCTGCACGCAGTTTGTATACCACGGCGTCAAGAAAATGAACGAGAACGGGGTGTATCTCACGCTGGAGGAGCCCATAGACTCCATAAAGGAGAACGCAAAGGGGTTCGGCTGGGATTTCGAGGCGCTCGAGAAGAGCAAGAAGTTCGCCTTCATCCGCTATGACCCCTTCCACATAGAGGATGTTTTTTCCATGCTTGAGTCCACCGTAAGGCAGGTCAAAGCCAACAGAGTGGTGGTGGACTCAGTCTCTGCGATAGGGCTTCACATAAAGGACAAGACAGAGCTGAGGCGCATGATATTCAACCTTTCCCTTATCCTGAGAAAGCTGAACTGCACAGCGCTTATAACATCTGAAATAGTCCCCGGAAGCAAGGGAATCTCGAGATACGGGGTTGAGGAGTTCGTCTCAGACAGCGTGATAGTGCTTTACTACGAGCGGTTGCAGTCCACGTTTTCCAGAGCGCTGCAGGTATGGAAGGTCAGGGGCTCTGCGCATTCGGAGAAGCTCCATCCCTACAAGATAGACGAGAACGGGATAACAATCTATCCGAAGGAAGAGGCATTCATAAAATGGTGAGATGATGAAAATCATTAGAAAGAGTCAGGAAGTCAAGCAGTATCCAGTCTTCCTGGCAAAGGAGCCAAAGGGACTGATAGTTATTCCGAATTTCCCCGACATAACCAAAGTTGACATAACCTATCCTCTGATAGAGCCGTTCGCATATGCAAAAATCTCATGGGACCCTAACGGGAAAAAACTATTATACAGGGTTGTTGAGCCCGCCTTGGAGGGGGATGATATCGGAACCATGAAAAAAATAGAGGAAGCGCTCATGGAGATCATAGACGTCAAGATGTCGGTGCTCAAGAACCGCGAGGAGGCCATACAGTATCTGCAGTCAAAAATCCAGAAGGTCCTGAATGACATGAATATGGCTGTCTCGAATGAGAGGTATACAAAAATCACATACTATCTGGTCAGGAATTTCGTGGGCCTGAACGAGATAGAGCCCATGATGTTCGACCCTTACATAGAGGATATAGGCTGCACCGGCCTGGACACTCCTATATACATAATCCACAAAAAATTCGGCTCCCTCGAAACTAATGTAATTTACAATGATGAAGATAAGCTTTCGAATTTCGTGATAAAAATCTCTGAAAGGTGCGGCAGATACATTTCCTATGCTACCCCTCTCCTTGACGGAAGGCTGCCAGACGGCTCCAGGGTCCAGGCCTCTTTCGCGAAGGATGTCACGACCAAAGGTCCGACCTTCTCCATCCGCAAGTTCAGGAAAAACCCATTCTCCCCTATAGACATGATAGAAATGAAAACAGTGTCGGAAGAAATGATGGCTTATCTCTGGATTATCATACAGCACAACGTTTCCATACTAGTTTCGGGAGGGGTGTCGACCGGGAAGACCTCTTTCCTCAATGCGCTGAGCATGTTCATACCAAGGGAGGAGAAGATAGTGAGCATTGAGGACACCAGGGAGATAAATTTACCACATGAGAACTGGATTCCTGCTGTCTCAAGGGAGGGGTTCGGGATTCCTGAAATGACAGGGAAGAGGTACGGAGAGGTGGACCTGTTCGACCTGCTTAAAGAGAGCTTCAGGCAGAACCCTGATTACGTTGTTGTGGGTGAGGTCAGGGGGAAGGAAGCGTATGTGATGTTCCAGGGCATGGCTTCAGGGCATGCTTCCCTTGGAACAATGCATGCAGGCTCCGTGGAGGATGTTATGAAGAGGCTGCAGACGCCTCCAATCGAGCTTTCCCCTTCGCTTATAGAATCGCTTGATGTCATGATTGTGATGACCACCGCAAAGGAGAAGGGGAAGTCGGCAAGAAGGGTGAAGGAGATAGATGAGATTCAATCGATAGACAGCCATACCGGAATAGCCCATACCAAGAAAATATTCACATGGATACCTTCCGAGGATTCTTTCCAGGATGCGGTTCAGGAATCAATCCTGCTACAGAAAATATCTTTTGGCGAAGGCGTGCAGCTACAGAAAATTATTTCAGAGCTCAATGACAGGAAGGCCGTGCTGTTCTGGATGCACAAGAACAGCATAAAAGATTTCGAGCAGGTATGCAATGTGATAAACCTTTACTACAAGGACAAGCCCGCGGTCATGTCATGGGTTAAGAAAGGCGAGAACCCGTTCTCCAAAAGTCTTCCTGTTCTCCCGAAGGAGCCCAAGCCGGCCAAAGAGAAAAAGGGATTTCCAAAGAGAAAATCCGCCAAGAGGGATTCCAAGGAGCTTGCTGAGATAAAGCAGATTCTTGCGAAAAAGCAATCGGCAAAATAATCCAGCAAACGATTTTTAGATTGAAACATATTCGTTTCAAGGTTAAGAGCCGGGATATGTGACATGTAGGAAGGCTATGAAAAGTATGTTCAGCAGCGGGATTAAAAGCCATGTCATGAGGAATATAAGGTCAGTGGCCGCGAAGCCCATCACATCCCCTCCTATGATGCTCATCACACCAAGCACAACAATCATCATGATAGGCGCTGTTATGAGGACTGCTGCATAAAAATCCGCATAAGTGGAGAGAGTCTTGGCGTAATTCTCCCTCTTTATCCTGTACTCGAACAGCGAACGGTTTGACATCTCCCCAAGGTACGAAGTTAGATTTCCTCCTTTCTCTATGCTTGACTGTATGCCCATGAGGACCTGTTTAAAAGAGGGGGAAGGAGTCCTCTTCGCTACAGCCGCTATCGCGTTCACGGAACTCATCCCGAAAGTTTTTATGTTTCTCACAATCAATGCAGCCTGCTTTGAAATTTCCCCGTACTCCTTGAATCCCGTGAGCAGCTCGAACATGAATTCCGGCGGTATTCCTGAAGAGGCGATAGCGCTCATATGTGCAAGGGCGAAAGGGAGGTTATTATCTATGGAATTTCGCATCTTCGAGGACTTCTGCACGGGGTATATGTAGAGAAAAAGCAAGGTCATGGATGATGCCATAACGGGGATGAAAATTGCTATATAAAGGAAGGTAACCGAATCGAATGGAATGAAAGCACTTACTGCAAATACAGCAGCAAGGGAGACAAAATAAACGATAGCAGTTGCCAGATAAACCATTGCAACCCATGTCTCGAGCAGGACATTTATGCTCGCTCCCATCAAATGGGGCTTGAGCGAGGAGAAGGACGATGCAGATTTCTGTGCGAGATTTCCGAACAGCATGACAGAAAGCTTTTTGTATGACTCAAGGAGGTTCATGTGTAAATATTGTTTGACTGGCTAAAAAAAGGTTAGGCAACCGCCCAATTCCCAGCATCCATGAGAACAGAATCCGTTATGTTCTCAGGAACGGGGTATATGCTTCCCTCTTGTTCTGTTAGTGGGTAAATTCTCCTCCACAGGTAATTTTTTTCTTCCGGAATCGTGTCAATATAGAACGGCTCAAATCCGTCTTCATGAGGTTCCATGTCCTCCGCATTATTGGAAGTGCATGTGGCAAGAATTTCATCAAGATCTGAAGGTTCTTCATCTTCCTCAAGGGCTTTATCTTGAGTTTCAAAATAATTAGCCGTTTCCTGGTTCATATACGAAGCTATAGCTAGAAAAATCTTGTTTACCACGCCTCGATATTGAGGGGATTCAAATCCGACACCTAGATATTTTTCCATCTTGGGGAGAGTTCCTATTAAAATATTGTATTCATTTGCTTAAAAAATTTAAATTCAGAGCAGGTTACCTCTTTTTCCTGACTATGTTCCTGTGCCTCGCGCATGCAGGGCATGCATGCATCTTACTTGAAAATAAAGTTAATTCTCTCCTGTCGCGATTTCCAAGCTCCTTCCTGATGAGAGGATCGGTTATGCTGAATCCCTTCATCACAGGGAAGGTCTTGTACTTGGGGACTTTCCTTCCGCAGAAGCTGCATGTTATGGTGGATTCCCTGCCCCTTGTTTTCGTGTGATGCCATCCTCTTTTGTACGCCTTTATTCCCATAGAACACCTACTTTATTATTATATTTTTGTACTTAAATAACCGCAGAATTTGGACAAAATATGTTTACAGAAGCCTTTCAGTTGAAGTCGGCTAAGCCGACTTCCTTCCAAATTACGCCTTTGCCTCCTTGTGTATGGGCCTGAGCTTCTTGGATTTGCAGATCCTGCACTTCACTTTTCCAGCCTTCACCCTAGGCAAATCTCCCCTTATCCTTGCCCCGCATTTCATGCAGATGAAAACCCTGTGGAACATGCGCTTTTCTGCATCCGGAAATCTCTGCTTTGCCATGGGTCTATATAGAACGAGTTTGATTTAAATAGCTTTGCAGGTGCTCGGATGCGATTTATTTAACCCAAAGCAGATAATGAGCATTATGGAAAAACTTTTCAGGTCGATTATACTCCTAGACAAACCCGCGGGCCCCACAAGCATGGAGTGCGCGGAAGCCGTCCGCAGGATATTTTCCGCGAAAAAATCAGGTCATGCTGGAACGCTTGACCCAGGAGCCACAGGAGTGCTTATTATAGCCCTGGACGAGGCCACGAAAGCGATGCCTGTCCTGATGGGCCTGGAAAAAACTTATGAGGGCATAATGCACATCCACAGGGATTTTGGGGAGAACGAACTGAGAGAGACTGTAAAATCCTTTACTGGGAAAATAATACAGAAGCCGCCAGTCCGCTCGGCAGTCTCCCGAATACCGAGAGAGAGGGACATCTATTCTTTCGAGATCCAAAGAATTCAAGGCCGCGATGTTTCTTTCCGGGTGAGATGCCAGGCAGGGACATATATCCGAAAACTCTGTTCTGATATCGGAGAGAAAATGGTAACGGGAGCGCACATGAAATCGCTCATTCGCACGAAGGCAGGGCCATTCTCTCTGGAGGAGTGCATGACTCTCGAGAGCTTGGAAAAGAACCCGGAAAAGCGCCTTATCCCGATAGAAACCGCATTCCAGAGAATCGGAATCAGGAAGATTCTTGTCAAGGAAAACTATGTCCGGGAAATCCTCAAGGGCTCCCCGGTGCTTTCCAGCCATATTGAAAGGAAAGACAGCGGGATTCGCGAAAACGAGCAGGTGGGGATTTTTTCGGGCGGGAAGCTAATAGCTCTTGGAATAGCAACCGGAGGAAAATCCTTGGCGAGGACGGACAGAATAATAAAGTAGAAAGCGGAGAGGGGGATTTTCAGGCACAGTTAACCGTTTGGCCGGTTAATTGTGATTATCCCTTTCTTGGGATAATGCCTACACCTTCTTTCGGGAAAGAAGGGGTTGGCTGTTGAACCCCCTTGCGCCGCTAACTGCAAGCGGAAGCCGATTCGATAATCGGCTCCTTTTTCGCTTAAGCCTTTTTCTTGAAAAAAGGCTTACTGCAGGCGGCTGCGTAGCCGGTCCGCCATCTCCGCGTAACTGCTGGACAGAAGGCGTCTCGGACGCCTTCAATCTCCTTGGATAGTGTGTTCTGCTAATATTATAGCAATAGTATTAAATATCTGCGGCATGACGCAAGAAAAAGCTACTTGATAAACCTCATCAACGCTATGGAGAAGGCAAGCAGCGCACTTCCGCCAACTATTAGGATAATCCCCGCATAGTCCGCAAGGCTCACGCACTCATCGACCAGGCCGTTGCAGTTGTCATCAAGGTCGTTCCCGCATATCTCTGATGGGGCAGGGCCGGTTCCTCCTGTGCACTTGTCTGACCATCTCCCGTTCTCGCATGTCTTCACGCGGCCTGTGCATATGCCCACGTTAGGGCAGGGCCTTGTGCTCCCGGGAGCGCAGAATGTCGCCTCATCAAGGGCGCTCTGCGCCTTTACTTCTACAGCAAGAAGGGTAAAGAATGACAAAAACAATATCAGACATGCTCCAATACAAAGGATTTGGATTTTCATAAACTATTTAATATAAGGTTCAACTATTTAATATGCATGTGCCAAAGAAGGACATCGTCCAGTTCATAGTAAAGGAGGTTCTTCAGGAGCGAAAAGTCTCATCACAAAAAGAGCTTGCGAATCTTGTGAACCACAAGCTCAAGAAGGTCGACCCGTCTTATTCTGTCTCGGAAAAAAGAGCAAGGATGATTGCGCTTAACATACACGGGGTCAGGGTCACCACCTCTACAAAAAAAGGCCATCTTCCCAAGAAATGCCCCTCGTGCGGCCATTCCCTCAAGAAGGCGTACACGAAGAACCTCAAGGGAAAGAAGCTTCTGGTGAGGCTGGCATGCACGAAATGCGGATACACGGGAAAAGAAAACAGATGGGAGCCCCAAAGGTACGTCTTCGAACTGAAAAAACAAACGTGAGATTGAAGGCCGATTGAAAGTCAGAAGGCGTCACAAAGACCGAAGGTGTCACAGAAGAGAGAAGGCGACAAGAGTCGCCTTCAAGCCATAGATACCTTCATACCACAACACGTCTTCAGTCGCATTCGGTTTATGCAATCCTTCCTGTTACAGTGCCGGAAGCTGTTTTGAGGAAACTGGTTTCCTGCAAGTACCTTACTGTGACAGATACAGAATAGCTTTCTCTAGGCTCCTTTAATGCGCACTTTTCATCGCCAGTAGAATACGTTATGCCCCCGCCTGATTCCAGATGCATGGGGTCCAGTGTCTCCAGAACCACAGTGCTCCCGCCAGTGCCGCAGTTTGCAGTAACGCTGTTTATGGTTATGGGCACGCCCGCATTGTTCTTCAGGCTGATGGAGAAGCTTCCGTCATATGCATATTGCCACTGCGAAGGGAGCCCAAGTTCGCCGAATCCCGTCGCTATCCCGGCTCCGCCAATGTATGCGGAAGGATTGAACAACCCTAGAAAGAAGCTGGGAAGGAGCATGAAAGCAACAAAAGAAAGGGCAATCGCTACAATAAAAGGAATGATGACCAAAGCAACCACCGCTTTCAGCACTGATATTCCATGCAGTTTTGAGAGGCCTTTAATCCCAATGTAAAGGCTCCAGAACCCTGCTGCCACGAACAAGCCCATTGAAACAATTGCCAAGAGAGTATAATCAAGGCTGATAATAAGGCTGAGCAGGAAGAGGGGGAAAATCAGGGACAGCAGGATCAGGGGGGCTGTCGCGTACATCAGAGCCTTGTATGTCTGGTAGAAACCCTTGCTTCCCCTGAGCACGAAAACAAATAAATGCACTGCAGCCGCACCCAGCAAAGTGAGCGCAAAAATCACGACATAGTTCACCAACAGATTCAGCGGGTCCAGCATGCTGCTGAGGGAAGACAAGAGCATGTACTGCAGGATTTGCTGCAAAAATGGATTTTGAGTGAATGACTGTAGCAGATAGGGTGCAAAAAGCAAAACAACCAGGGCTATCATGAAATCTATGAAAGAGAGTATTCCAAAGAATCCGAGCGCCTTGCTTATCCCTTTCTCGTTCTTGACGGCTTCAAACAGCCTGCCCGGATGGAACAGCGCATTCCTGAGCTTCCAGAAAAATCCTGGCTTTTCTGGAAGGGGTTTTTTCGGATGGAGCTCATCAGAAACCTGTTCCGGAGGGGCAGCCTCCGGTTCCTTCGCATAAGCCTGGTTGGCAACCTCATAGAATGCCTGGTCTATCTCCTCTTTGTACCATCCTGCCTGAAGGAGAGCATCATAAATCTGTTGTTTCCTGAATCCTGCATCCATTTGCTGTCTTATGTACTGGATTATCCTAGGGTCAGCAACCATGCATATTATTTGGTTTGCGGGGCTAATAAATTAGAAACAGCATCTCATAAACTGTATTATTTTTTCATGTAAGAATCTAGTTTATCCAGTGAAACCTTGAGCCAGTAAGTGTAATTTCCGGGATTTTTCTGTATATCCTTTTTTAATTCGTTCAAAGAAATCCATTTCCATCCATCTGCTTCTTCTGGATCGGGTTCAGGTTTCCTGCCATAATTTCCGATGAAGACATGGTCCAGTTCATGCTCATAAAGCCCGTTCTCAAACTTCACCTTGTAAACAAAGCTGAATATTTCCTTGAGGGAACAGTCAAATCCCATTTCCTGTTTCAGCCTCCTGTGTACAGCCTTCTCCAGCCTCTCTCCGGCCCTGGGATGGCTGCAGCAGGTATTTGACCACAGTCCGCCTGAATGATATTTCCCTTTCGCGCGCTTCTGCAGAAGCAGCTCTCCCTTCCGGTTGAAGACGAATATGGAGAAAGCCCTGTGGAGTTTTCCCGATTTATGGACTTCCAGCTTCTCGCCTGTCCCTATTTCCCTGTCCTTTTTGTCAACAAGTATTATTTTTTCCATAACCATAATTATTGGTTCTTAAATAAAAGCAGCATGTTTGCGGCAGAGGATTCCGCTAACTTTAAATATCTTATAATTACTATTTAAGTAATACTAAATCAACACTCTGTTGATAATATGAAAAAATACTTGCTCCCAATATTAGTTTCCTGCATACTAATCCTTACTGCCATTTCTGTCCTGGCATCCCCTGTTGAATTGACCATCCAGCCAGCCGAGCAGTCAGGCCAGCTTTATTCAGTTGTGAGATACAATATGACCATCACCAACAACCAGGGCTTTGATGACATTTTCCAGATTGTTTACTCAGGCGAGCATATGGAATGGATCATGCCCGGGCTTATAGCGAAAAACATTCATGCGCAGTCCTCACAGGAGACGGATATTGTATTTTACCCAACAGGAGCGAACAAAGGGAAATTCGAATTCACGGTCTCTGTCAACTCTTTAAGGAATCCTGATGCAACGGCTTCAGCAAAATTATTTTTAGATATACCATACGATTTCACGGTGAAATCCTTGTCTTCCTATTACTCAGGAAATACAGTGAATTTTAACGCGGTTGTGCAGACAGCTGAACAGAAGACCTTGCAGGGGGCGTTCATCTTGAAGGACAGTTAAGGAATAACAGTAGGAAGCGTTCCCTTCAAAGAGACAGTTAACGGTGAAAAGACAATAACAGGGAGTTTAACACCCAGCGAGAGGCTGGTTGCAGGAACGTATTCAATCCATGTATCTTCAGAGAACCAGACAGTCAGCACTTCCACGCTTTCCATCCAGCCTGTCCGCAGAATATCCCAGAAAGTCGAGGAGACCTCAATCGGCTTGTCAAAAGAGGTTGTGATATCCATAACAAACGACGGCAATGTTGTGGAAAAGGATTATTCGTTCCAGCAGAAGACCCCGCTTGACCCAATGACAGGGATGATGACAAAGCCTGCAGGCAATTGCAGGGATGAAGAAGGAGTAATGGTCTGCAACTACATTGTGGGTGACATAAAGCCTGGCACAACAGCCCGAGTGAGTTATATGGTGAGCTACTGGCCTGCATTTAACGGGTACATAATGCTTACAGTTATTATTATAGGCCTCGTCCTGTTCTCCTTCCTGAGGGTGACAACACCGAGAATCCTGAAACACCATTCAAAGAGAGGCGAGGACATGCACAACATTTTCATACAAGTGACAAACCCTTTCTTTCACAAGCTGAATGATGTGGTGGTAAGGGACTGGGTGTCCCCGCTTGCACAGGTCCTTCACGAGGAGATAGAATCCACGAAGCCTGTCATGAGGAGGCTGGAGGACGGGACAGAGCTGATATGGAAGCTTGGGGAAATGAAGCCCAGGGAGGAAAGAATCCTCCAGTACAAGGTGCGCTCCCTTGTCCACGGAAGCCTCAAGATGCCTGGAGCCCGCCTGAAGTTCACCACGGACAGGGGCGAGAAGAGGATAAAGCTGGCTTCAAATGGGATAACACTAGGTTAATTCTCAGAAAGATGTTTCAGAATTTCCACAGGACGTTCCTGTTCCTTCTCCTGTGCACCTCGCTCCAGAAGCCGCTTAATACTCTCCTTATCGCCCTGATGGATTTCTTCAGCGCGATCTCATCCACAGGCTCGCTTCTGGAATCCCGCCCTTCGGACGAGGAACTTTCATCCATAAAAATAATTTGTAGATGAGAATAAAAATCCCGCGAGGGAGAGTTGAACTCCCAACCCCACGGTTACTGCGAACACATGCTTCTGGGATTCACGGGATTCCCAAAGAATCCAGTGAAAGCCTACAGCCGTGTGCTCTGCCATTGAGCTATCGCGGGATAGTAAAGATTAGTTAGTCAGGGTTTTAAATATTAAACGGCGTTTCTCGGAGATGGCGACGCTTATAAGCGAGAAAAATTCAATATAATTATGAAAGAACTCAAAGCAATAGAGCCCGTTTCACTTGGCAAGATATTCGGGGTAGTGATGGCAGTATTCGGCTTCTTTGTAGGGATTGCTGTCGCCATCGGCCTGTCATCAACATTGGGCGTGCCCGGCGTCTTCGGAGGGGTGGCTTCTATCGTTGTTGTGCCAATAGTGTTCGGAATATTGGGCTTCATAATAGGGGTCATAGAAGCGTTTGTATACAATGTGGTTGCCAAGAGATTCGGCGGGGTAATGCTGGATTTGTAAAAACACCTTCTTGGAAAAAAGATTTTGGCAGGGTTAGCTCTAAAGAGCGGCTGAGGGCGAACGAAAGAAAGAAGGCGTCACAAAGACCGAAGGTGTCAAGAGATGCCTTCAGTCACGAGTCGCCTTCCAACTGACAATCAAGCCACATCCAGCAGCTTCCTGAATATCGTTGAGAAGGGAAGCACTATGATTACATACCACCAGAACCAGTTAAGCTGGCTCCCCAGGAAAGGTATGTTCACAGGAGAGAGAATCTTGGCTGTCCCGTAAGTCACTCCGAACCAGCTGGCGGCCAGGATAACGATAAGGAAAGAGAACATCATTGGCTTCATGTTAAGCCTGAACTGCTTTGAGCTGGCTTTCATCATATCGCTCATGTACTCATTGGATTTCTTAAGGTCTCCTGACTTCTGCGCCTTGGAGGCCTTGTCCCTGAAGAATTCCATATCCTTCTTTGCTTTTTTCATTTCCTGCTGGTTGGCAAGGAATTTGGAGGCGAGAGTCATGAGCAGGGACAGCCCTAACGAGAGAATGAAAATCTCCTGATAAGCTGGTAATCCGAAAACCATGCAAATCACCTATACTCCTTTTCCTATAATCTTCCTTATTGCAGGATGCATATCCTCCATATGTTTCGCTGCAATATCTTCATACATATTGTAGATTATAAGCGTTGAGAGAAGGATGCCAGTTCCTGTTCCCAGGGCATTTGTGAAATCAGCATAGGCTGCTAATGCCCCCACCGCTATAGCCCCAAGCACCGCGAGCGGCATTATGTATTTCCCCAGGACGCTTTCTATTATGCGCACGTCTCTCCTGTAGCCGGGTATCTGCATCCCAGTCGAATGAATCTGCTCTGAAACAGAGTGGGCATCCATACCGGCTGTCGTGACCCAGAATATGGAGAAAACAACAGCTCCTCCAACCAGGAACGCAAGGAACACGGTACCACCCGTGATGCCCATG
>JBGPBG010000006.1:0-11930 GCA_041481105.1 Candidatus Aenigmatarchaeota archaeon | reverse complement strand
GGTTGAAATAGCTTTTTCCAGGTCCAAGGGGTATGAGGCCCGCCCTCCTTTCAGCAGGCCTGATTTTGAAGAAATTCTCAAGTTCCAGGAAATCCGCCTTGGAGGAGAACATTCCATACTCTGTTGTGCGGCCTCTGGGTATCTTCCAGAAGAAGCCATCTTTCGCATAATCTTTCTGGATGAAAATCTCCACATCCCTTGAGTAATCCTCTTCCTTTGTTATGTCTATAACACCCATCAGGAGCTTTTTGGGCCGGGAACCGAGACTCCTAGCTACAACAGAATTCGCGCCGTCACAGCCCAGGAGCATTTGCGCCCTGAAAACGCCTTTATTGGTTTTCACGGCAATTGGAAGGCGTGAAGCGCCTTCTTTCCAGGAATTCCCCTCCTCCCCCGCGGACACCCCCTCCACCCTCGTTCCCAGCCTTACGTCCAGCCCTTCTGAGAGGGAGAGATCGAATCTCGGACGGTCTATCACATAAGCAGCTGTGCGGGGTTTTTTGAGCTGGACAAGAGAGGAGCCGCACCTGATTACAGACCCGGAAACCTCATGCTCCACCCATTCGCTCCTTGGACGGACGAATAGGCCAAGGTTCCTGGAAACAAGGCCCGAGCAGTGGTTGGGCCTGCCTATGGAATCATGCTCCTCCAGGACCGTGACTGAGAGCCCGGATTTCTCAAGCAATCCTGCCAGGTAGAGCCCGACAGGTCCTGCTCCCACAACCAGAATATCGGTTTTCTCCACACTATCACGTAACAAATTTAAATGCAATCTTTAAGTATAGACAGCATTCCCCCCAACCCATCCGGAAAGCGGGTTTTATAAGTAAAGATATTAAATTGTCCAAAAGTGTTGGTATGGTTATTCTCAAGAAAAGACACAAAAAGAAGGAAGGTGGTGAAACCACCTTCAATCGAAAAGAGAGGGAGAGGAAAGACAGCAAAGGCAGGAACTACAACCACCTGCTTGTGATATCAATCGTCCTAGCGGTTTTCTCAATCGGGATTTTAGTCTATGGCTATCAACAGAGAGGGGACTGGTTCATAAAATCAATAGAGCTGAGGGGAGGAACTGTCGTCAGCATTTCAGTTGACAAGCCGATTCCTATTCCTGACTTAGAAAAGAAGCTTTCAGACAAGTTCGGCTCTGTTGTTATCCAGCAGACGAGGGGTTTTAGCGGATACGGTCTTTCAATAGAGGTGGACAGCTCCGTAAACTCCACGGCTGTGCTTAACGAGCTCAATGCCAACGGCATAAGCACGGCCAAATCTTCCATCGAGAGCATAGACCCTGCTATAGGAGCGAGCTTCTGGTACCAGGCGCAGGTAGCTGTCATACTAGCATTCGCCTTCATGGCTGTAACGGTTTTCGTGATATTCAGGACTTTCGCCCCGTCCACGGCTGTCATTCTCGCAGCCGGCTGCGACATAATAGAGACCGTGGCGTTCATGCAGATTTTCGGGATACAACTGAGCCTGGCCTCTCTTGCAGCCCTGCTCATGCTCATAGGTTATTCCGTTGATACGGACATCATCCTTACCACCCGTGTCATCAGGATGACTGAAAAAAGCATAGACGAGAGGATAAACTCGGCCATGAAAACAGGCCTTACCACAGCCGGGACGACAATAGGGGCATTAGCTGTTCTTTACTTATCTTCTGTCTCTGTTGTGCTCTCCCAGATAGCATCAGTCCTCCTGATAGGGCTCGTGCTTGACGTTGTCAATACCTGGATACAGAACGCGGCCATAATCAAATGGTATGCGGTAAGGAAGGGAATATAATGCTGAAGTACTGGAGGGTCTGGCTTTTGATTCTGTTCGTGTCAGCCTCAGCTCTGGCAATAGGATTCAAGGTATACCCTTACGGGAGGCATGTTATTGAGGTAAGCTTCGTCTCGGATTCCTCCCCGGCAAAGGGAACGCTTGAGCAGGGGATGTTCATCTCTGCAGTGAATGGCATACCCATAGACACCGTTGATGGCTGGAACAATGCAACACAGAACCTTGCGAACAGGTCAATGTCCCTCACGGCTAACGGGAAGGACTACAAATTTTACGTTAATGATACGCTCGGGATAGACGTGATGGACATAGACAGGACGAACCTCGAGTTCGGTCTTGACCTCAGGGGAGGGACAAGGATCATACTCAAGCCGTCAAGCCCGAATGTGACGAAAGAGGACATAACCCAGACGATCGCGACACTGCAGACAAGGGCGAATCTCTACGGACTGAAGGAGATGAGATTCTTTGCTACAACAGGCGTGGATGGCTCCAACTATATCCAGATAGAGGCAGCCGGAGTAAGCAGTGATATCGTAGAGAACCTGCTTTCCAAGCAGGGAAGCTTTGAGGCGAAGGTGCTGAAGCCGGTAGACGTTGCTAACGGAAAGGGGAGCATGCAGATAGGCGACAGGTTCTACCCCGTATCTGTTGCAGGGAACAACAGCATAGAAATAGCAAACCAGACAGTTGCAGAGAACGGGACATTCTCCCTCGAGGGGATAGACTTCCAGTACATAAACCAGACAGGCAACCGCCTGGACTTCCTGGCAAAGGTTTACACAGGGAGTGACATACAGCTTGTCTACTCAGACCCCCAGCATTCTGGCGTCAGGTCTACAGGGAACGGATACTCTTTTTATTTTGCCGTGCTCGTTTCAGATAAGGGCTCCCAAAGGTTCGCAGATGTGACAGCAGGAATCCCGAGCAGGATAGACCTCCAGACAGGGGAGAGGTATCTGGACTCGAAAATCTACCTCTATCTTGACAGCAATCTCGTTTCAGACCTTAACATTGGCGCGGAGCTTGGAGGGAAGGTATACCAGACCCCCCAGATACAGGGCTTCCGCACTGACCTTCAGGGTGCAACTGAAGAGAAGCTTCGTCTCCAGACCATACTCAGGTCAGGGGCCATACCCACATCCCTTCAGATCGCTTCCGTGGACATAATTTCCCCAACCCTGGGCTCGGACTTCTTCACGTCAGTGATTTATGCAGGGCTCCTTGCAGGCTTGGCGGTGTTTATCATTGTATTCATAAGGTACAGAACGCTCAGGACAGCGCTGCCCATGGCAGGAATAAGCCTGTGTGAAGTAATCATAATACTCGGAATAGCTTCAACAAACGATGCCATAATATGGGCCTCTGTCATGATAATAGGATTCGTTCTGATAGCAGTCAGCTGGTGGAAGAAGCACGAGATAGACATATTCGCCTGGGTGGCTGTCGTGCTTATACCTCTGCTGGGCCTCATGTCCTGGACGATAGACCTGGCGGCAATAGGGGGGATAATAGCCGCGATAGGGACAGGCATGGACAATCAGATAATCATAGCTGACGAGGCTCTCATGCAGACGGACGAGAAAAGGGTCTATACAGTAAAGGACAAGATAAAGCGCGCATTCTTCATAATCTTCAGCTCCGCCTCCACCGTGATAGCAGCCATGTTCCCTCTCATGCTTGTCGGGGTGGGCCTGATAAGGGGTTTCGCAATAACAACCATAGTCGGGGTCCTTGTAGGAATACTCGTGACAAGGCCCGCATACGCAAGGATAATAGAATCGGGCATAAAGAAGGACTGATTAACGAAAGAAGGCGTCAAGAGCCGCCTTCACGCTAGGAGTCGCATTCCAACTAAAATCCGCCTTTTATTCTATTCGCTTTTCTTCTCCTCAGTATCAGGCTGGCCTGCAAACTGGTCAAGATGCATCTGCGGGGTTTTTTCCTTCCCTTTCCTGAACCTCCCGAACAGCCCCTTTCCTCCGGAATACTGGTAATCATATGACTTCTCTTTCTTGTAACCTTCGCTGTAATGGAAAGTGTCATAATGGCCCACTTCCTTGGGTTCTTCCGTGCTCTGAGCTGTCATATTCGTGCTTATGCTGGGAGGTGCAGGCTCTTTCTTCTTTCTCTTGAAGAGCTTCTTTATCTTTGTTCCCAAGCCCTCTTTTGCTTCAGGGTGGGCATAGCCCTTCTCAGGATGGTAGCCTACATGCGAGGAAGGATAGAACATGTAAACGAAGAATCCCACCACAAAGATTATTATCACGCCAACAGCTACCCAGAACCATATCCCGTACTGGGCAGGCAGGGAAGTCAGTACTTCCAGCTGGGCGGTTTGTATCTGCGCCTCCGCGGTGCTGATGCTTGTGTTCACCTGCGAGATGAGGGAATTTGCGGATATGTAGTCATCCGAGTCTATCGCGCTTTTGATTTGGGAGAGGGTGGAGTTCGCAGAATTTATGAGTTCCTCTATGGAGGAAATAACGCTCTGGTTATATCTTCCGGAAGCCTTCATCTGGCTCAGGTTGGCTATAAGAGATGAAAGGACGGAGGAGAGCTCCCCATACGAAACATTTATCTCGGATTTTGTCTGCTCTGTCGGCAGGACAGAGAATGTGAATGATTTGGATTCATAAGCACTGGTGTTCGAGGATACGTAAGCCTTGAACGTTCCTGAGAAATTGCCTACGGCTGTGGTGTTTGGAACAGTGAAATTCACTGTGAACTGGTAGCTTTCCCCAGCACCAAGGCTGTACCCTGTGGGAGTCACATCAGCCGTGATACCGCTTATGGTAACGCCCAGCTTGGCCACATATGCAGTCGTGCCCGTGTTCTTCACAGTGACCTTTGTGGAGGCCGTGCCTCCTGAGATGGATTCCAAGGCAGCACCAAACGAGGTTATCCCTATCCTGTCGCCTGCAGCAGAGCCTACACACGTGCGATTCACAATCTGTCCGTTCGGACAGGATATGGACACGCATGTCTTGGACGAGCTGCAGGTCTCATTAGTCAGGCATGAAACGTCAGAGGTGCACCTTCTTGCTGTACTACCACCGCCGCCAGTGCCTCCCGTGGATGAGGCAGTGGTATCCACAATGTTGATGGTGTTACTGTCTCCAATCGCAATATATGCAGTGCCGTTATAGGGATAATTACCCCTAACAGTAACAGAAACAGACGCCGGCTGATCTCCCTGACCCGATATATCCTTACCATACACATTTGTTATGTGGCACATGTAGGAAGAGGAAGCCGATACATTGGCCGGCGGATTGCTAGGGGAGCAGCTCAATGTGCCGCTGAACACAAGGATGCCATATGGGTCAGAATAAGTCATCGTTGTATTGTACATATTGTCAGATCCCACGTTTGTTATGTTGATGTATATCCACTGACCTGTCAACATATCCCTCTCATAAGAGGTGTATTCCGGATATACTGTTACCACGAGCTTTGGCACAAGAAGATTATAATAATCGGCTCCGTTGCTGGCTCCTGAATAAGAATTGCCGCTTTCATTGTTAGAGGCGCTTATCGTAAGGTTGTGGATTCCGGGCTCTGTATCGCCAGTGGGGTTCGAATAGGCCGTTATGTTGAAGATGTAATAGCCCGTGAAGTTCAAGAAGCCCGAAATGGTTGTGCCTCCATTGTAGATGTCAGAAACCGTGAAGTTTACGTTTGTTAATCCCGATACACCGTTACCATTAGCATACTTCACGGAAACATTCAGCGTCACGTTGCTGGAAGGTGTTGCATTAAGCCCGGTCTGGGTTATATTGCTGTATCCCGTAACATTGAGAATAGTTACATTATACCCAACAAAAACCTGCGTAGTATTGATATTGTTGCTCTCGTTTAATTCTGTGACAGAACTGCCAGCATCTATGAAGACAGACAGATTGTGCAGGCCGTTTGTACTGACTGTTATGCTACTGAAATTGACGTTGTATGGAGTCCCATTTAAAAGGCTCGTATTGGCAACAGTCACGGTGTTATTTACAGGCACACCGTCCCATAAAAGGTAAACGCTTACGTTTCCTAGGAAGTTGAAGTGCCCCGTATTATTCAGGGTTGCGTTTACTGTTATGTTGCCTCCCGCAAACGGATTTTGGCCTCCAGTCGAGGTCCAATAGACAATAGGCACAACCAAATCAGGATAGAAACCTGAATTCAGAATAACGCCATTCTGCACGGAAGTGACATTAGATGAATCCGTCGTGCCATTATAGTGCTTTGCCATTATACATGAGGAATAAAGCCCTGCAGTGCTGTTTGATACGTTAAGCTGGATGGTTTTGTTTTCGCTTGCGTTAAGGGTTATGAGCGAATAGTTTAGGATTCCTACGCCTGCTTGGCCTGTATTGCTGCAGTTCACGACAGAAAGGTTATACGTTTTCCTCAAACTTCCGGTATTTGTTATATTTATCAAGTACGACAGATTCTGTATCAGGTTCGTGGACAGGCCCATATTCGATAAATTATTGAATGTTAGCAGATAGCTCGGGTTATCAACGACAGAATAGGTTATGTTGGTGGAATTGTACACACTGCTAGTATCTGTTACATTAACCGTGATATTGTAAGAACCGGTTGTTAGAGATACGTTCACATTGAACGTGAAGTTCTGGACGCCACCACCAGAAGCTATCAAGGGCGTAGTCCCGTTAATCCATCCCAAAGCGATGCTAGAACTGCTGTTGAAGTTTGCATTACTTTCCGTTGTAGAATTCGTTCCTGCAATATAACTAAAGCCGTATAATGTCAGATTGACCCTGGTGATATTCAAAGATGAGTCCGTATTCGTTATGCTTATTGTTATGGGATAGTTGGTAGCCGAAGCATTAATCGTCAATGAGCTTGCATTCTGTGCGGTAAAGCTCGCGGCTCCCGCATCCTGCGAAAGCAGAAGTGGAAGCGCTAGAAAAAGGATGGCAGGCACCAAAACCCTTAACAAGCGTCCATTCATAGAGGTCCCAGAAAAGTTCCAGATTATATTATATTAACCCCGATTAGTTATATATACTTATTCCGAAATCTATTCCAAAAGCCAGCGGGCGATTTTTCCGAATGCCAATTTAAACGCTCGCGACCATTATTAAATATGGTTGAGGAGATTCTGCAACCGCTTGTAGCGTTCTTGTGCCCGACTTCAGAAGCCGCCTCATCATGCAACGATTTCATAAACAGCCACAGCTCGGTCCTTCCCCCGATAGGGCCATTGTTCTATTTCCTCCTCTTTCCGATAGTGTTCACGATACTCTTCATTTACATACTGAGCAGCTCAATCCTGAGTGGGGGAAAGCTCACAAAGGGAATGCAACTGCTTATCGGAATCTCAGTCTTCATCTTCATAATAATCAGCGGCTGGTATCCCATCATGCTCGTGCTCTCTGAATTCTGGTTCATAATGATAATCGTGCTTTTTGGGATGTGGTATTTCATAGGCAAGCACAAGGGAGGTAGCGGAGGGGGCGGTGGAGGAAAAGGCGGAGGACTTCCATCTTTGGGAGGAATAGGGGGAGAAATAACTTCAAGGATTTATCGCGATGTTACAGGGCAGACAGCAAGGCTTGAAAAAAGGGTCGATTTGCTGCTCAAGGAAATGGAAGGACTGGAAGCAACAATCCACAAGGATCCTGGCGCCTGGAGGGCTTACAGTTACAGGATAGATGCGTGCTGGTCATTAATAAAGGAATACAAAGACGCAATAACAATAGGCGGTGTTCCTGTGGGTGGAAAGCTTAGGGACAAGGTAAAAAGGCTTGAGCAGATACTTGACCGAATGGAAAAAAACGCCAAATCCAAATAGTGAGGAGTTCCCATGGCCGACATAATTTCCCTTATGGTTCCCTTCCTCTTCATGCTCGCCATCGTTTACGGCGCGCTGGATGTTTCCGGGGTTTTTAAGAATAAGCGCGTGAACGCGCTCATAGCGCTGGTCTTTGCATTCTTTACGCTGACCTATGCGCCAGCAATCGAGTTCATAAACAGCGTGATGCCTTTCGCGATAATGTTTTTCGTGGTGTTCTTCTTCCTAGGATTTGTTATAAAGATAGCCAAGAAAGGGGTGGACAAGGACTACAACCTCCTTATAATAATCTTGGGCCTTGTGCTGCTGCTCTTTGCCACGCAGGGGCCGGGTTTCATAAGCAGCTTCGCGCCGGGATTTGAGGGGCAGGCAAGTAACATCATGGTGATATCCGCGGTGGTGTTTATAGGAGTGATTCTGCTGGCCGCATACAAACTATCTATAAAAGAAAAATAAAAGAAAAGCCCATGCAATAGCTCACTGGCTGCTGCTGGCTGTCTGGTTCCCGTAATTCACCTTGTAAATCTGGATAAGGCCGTTGTCATAGACCTTCTCCACAGGAAGGCCGTAGCCCTGCATGAACATCAGGCGGTTGAATATCGTGTTCTCTATTTCCGGTGGAACGTAGAAGAGGCCCTGCTGACCCAGATAGCTGTTTATGGCAATGCAGCCGGGCATGGCCTGGGTTTCATTTGCGACGTGCACTATCCCGTTTGTGGTGCAGAATTCGTTTATGTAGGTCTTTGAGTAGTATTTCCCGTTCTGGGATATCAGGAACATGGGAGTGCCCGCAAGGGCCCCATTGTTGTCAAACGTGAGCCATATGGCATAGGGGCCGGACGTGTATTCATATACCGTGCTGTTGGTTTTGGGGTACATGGCCGACTTGCGGAATTCCAGGAACCCGTAGACATTCTCGCCCCTGGAACCTATCTTGGATATCGCGCCGTATTTGCCCGGGAGGGTGTAATCCATGAAGATATAGCTGACGTTGTCCGCCTTCATCCAGCTCTCCCAGTAGCTCCAGTTATCCGGCTTGTCCATGTACCAGTCCGCAAGCTCATAGTTCCTCAGATATATGCCTCCGAGGTTCCCACCGTCCGCAACAGATGGGCGGTTGCCCCTTGTCTGGAACCAGTACCCGAAATCCCACCATGAAAGGATCACAGAGCCTTCCGGGGTTTTCTGCGAAAGGAAGTCCATTGCCTGGTACCATGGCTCGCCATCCTCGTGGAGAACCTGGTTGCCATTCTGGTCGATAGTCACGCAGGGTATCACGTCAAACGGGTTCTTGCCCGTCCCGTCCTTGTACTGCGGGAAGCATATGGCAGGGGTGATGTTGAGCGAATACACAAGTGTCGAGGCCACGTTTATCACGACAAGGAGGATTATGAGGATTATTATGGGTATTGTGACAAAATTCAGCTTGCTCCTGAGGGTTTTGCCTGTCATGTATTTGGTCCTGCTTATTTTCTGCGCCATCCAGCCGAAGAAGAACCCTCCAACGATTCCGGCAGCCGGCCCCATGAAGAATGCGTTCCTTACCAGGTAGAAGACCGACCATATGCCTGAGAGAAGCCATACGGGGAAGAACAGCAGCATCCAGTTCTGGGTCCTGTAGAACTCATAAAGCAAAACGAACAGCCCCAGGAACATGAATATCCACAGGGCAAAGAAAGGCGACAAAATGTCCAGCTGTGGCAGTATCCCCGAGGAAAAGCCCGTGCCCAGGGTCGAAAGAATGGTTGCCCAGTCGCCGGGGGCGTTCTCGGCCACAGTGCTGCCCACCACGCCCCTTGAGAGCGAGAGGAAGCTTACCAAAGTCCCCAGTCTGCTGTCAAAGAAATCCGTAAGCATGGAGGCGGCAAAAAGCCCGGCAACTGTTATAACCAAGATGACTGGAACAACATAATGGATTTTTTCCTTCTTTATCAGGCCGAACCTGACAACCCCATACCTGACGAGCAGGACAGCCAGGACCCAAAGGGGGATGAATATGGCATAGTCCGTGAAGGATATGCTGTGAGGCGTCAGCCCCTGCATGATGGTCCCCAGCAGGATCATGGGCGCGTACGCTTTCAGCATGGACGGCCCCATGAATTTCTCTAGATGCTCCAGGCTTTTGCCGAAGCCGGAAAACAGGTAATCCATGACAACAAGAATGACATTCCCGAGGAAAAGCACCCCAAAAAACGCCGCAAACATAAGATACAGGTACTGCACGCCTCCCCACGCAAGGCCCATGAGGCCGAGGGACACGCCTGAAAGGATTCCATAGAACCATGAGCTTTTGTTGTAGGCCTTGATGAAGAGCCATATCGCACCGAACATGAATATCACGGCAACGGGCTCCTTCTCGATCGACCCGCCGGCGGTCCTCGTGAACAGAGAAACTGTCATTGACACGAAGAATGCCGCGAACACCCCTGCCACATTGCTTTTAAAAACATCCTTTGCTATGAAGAATGCGATTATGCACGCTATCGCTCCCACATATGCAGCCAGGAGCAGCACAAAGACGAAGAAGCTCATGTTTATCCCTATGGCTGTCACGAACAGGTAGATGAGCACGGGGAAATATGACGGGAACACGTAATCCATGTCCCATGTGCTCACGCCGAGGGGCGAATACCTCATCATGTCCAGGTTCTGCGAGTTGTAAACCTGGAGGTTGTGGTGGAGGATGTAATCCGCTATCCTGTAGGAATGGAACTCGTCAAGGCCCGTGAGCTCGTTCCATCTTGCAGGCAGGAGCCTCAGCCAGAGGCTCACGCTAAAAATCGCTATGAGGAAGAAGACGTACCAGTATTTCCTTATGTAATGCTTTGCCCCGTGCCTTTCCTTCCCTTCGCCTTTCCTTCTCAAAGAAATTTTGGGTCTTGAAAGCTTCTTCATCAGCTGCACCAGCAGTCATTAAAATTTGCTGCCCTTCGGTTGGATTTTCTCACGTCATTTTTTCAGAGACCTGCTGAATTCCTTTCCGAACTCTTTCGCATCATCCGCTACCATCTGGCTGGCGTCTGAAAGGACCTTCTTGGGATTCTTGGCCCTTACCATGATCTTCGGATCAGAAAGGTAAGGGTGCTCTATCATGTATGAGGCCTGGCTCGCTCCCGCCTTCCAGGACTTCTCCCTGAGGAGGTTCAGGAGCGTGTGCGTCTCGCCGATAACCTCTAACTTCAGGCTCTCGGGAGTCTTTTCCAAAATTTTTATTTCCATACGTCATTCACCTAATTTCCCAGAATCATGATAATCTAGGTACATTAACTAATTACTATGTATTTATATTATTTTCCTCTCCCCTTGTATTTCTCAAAAACACAGAAAAACACGAAATCCCCTGAACCTTTGTTGAAAACCTTGTGGAAGAGGCCTTTCTTCATGAGGACAGCTTCGCCTTTCTTCACGCTAAATACATCTTTTCCTACCTGCATCTTCCCGCGGCCTTTAAGGAAGATGTAAACCTCCTCCTCGTTCTCGTGCGAGTGGCCTGCGGTCTCCTTTCCCCTGTGCAACACAGTCATGGAAGTATTAAGGTGCTGGAGAAAGGGGAGGTCATGCACGGAATAGACATCAGTGTCCCTTATGGGCCTGACCTTTTTCGGGAACTCCATGAAGCTTATCTCCATCTCGCCTGCTTTCTTGAATTTCAGCCTTTTCTGAGCATCATCCAAAGTTATCTTCATCTGCATCCCTCCTTTATGCCCTTCTGGAGGATTCCAGAGAAAGTCTTTTTTATCGCTTCCTTGTCCTTCTCGGTCTTCCCCTCCACGGTTAGCCTTATGATGGGGGAGGTGTTGGAAGGCCTTATGAGGGCCCACCCCTTATCCGTATCAACCCTTATCCCGTCAAGGAAGCTAATCTTACCGTATTTTTTGCCAATATCTTTCTTCAGGCTCTCAACCACCCCGAACTTCTTCTGGTCAGCGCATTCGAAGTTCACCCTCTCGAAAGGGTAAACAGGTATATCTCTAATCCCCTCATTCAGGCCATGATTCTTGGATGACAAGACCGATGCCATATAGAGCGAGACAGCAAGCGAATCGTCGAAAGGAACGATGGAAGGGATTACGTAATGGCCGGACACCTCAACCCCAAAGCATGCATTACTCTTTCGGCTGGCATCCATGAGGAAGGTGTGACCGACCTTGACCCTTTTGACAGAGCGCTTGAATTTTGCAGCAACATCATCTATCGCTCGGGTACACTCCACATTAGCAACAACAGGGCCTTTCTGGGTCTTGAGCAGCTCTGTAAGGATGAAGTAGGAAGACTGCTCTGGAGTGAGCTTGTTTCCTTTGTTATCAACAACCACCATCCTGTCCCCGTCACC
>JBGPBG010000005.1:0-11937 GCA_041481105.1 Candidatus Aenigmatarchaeota archaeon | reverse complement strand
GGGTATAATAAAATCCTCAGAGCTCACCCGTACCCAGAAGATAGACATGGTTTTCATAGTGACGGGCTTCCTTGTCTTCCCGTTCATACTTGGCGTGACGCTGTCCACCATGATGCTCATGGCTCCCTGGTTCGGCCCGAATACAACAGGCGTTATATTTGACATCCAGGCAATCTCGCGCTCCGTGGACCTCGCGCTCTCAGACATGTTCTCCTGGCAGGGTATCGCGATTCTCGTCCTCTCATGCGGCTACATATTCGAGTGCGCCATTGCGATGATAAAGATGAAGAATTATAGGAACCTCACCGTCCTTCCTTACATATTCCTTGTGGGTTTTGTGGTGCAGTTCACGAATACCATAGCTGTCTTCAAGGCGCTCCTGGGGATGGAACAGAAATTTTACAAGACACCAAAGGCCTCTTACAGGGGCTTTGATTCGGTTTGAGATTGAAGGCGACTCTTGTCACTCTCAAACAGTTCAGCATTTGAAAACCAAATTGAATGTTGACCCTATTAAGAACCCAAAAACCACCGAGAAGGATATCGCGGCCAGGAGCATCAGGTAGAACCTCGCCCCTTTCAGCTCGAATATCCTGCCTATGAAGGAGCCCGTGTAGGAACCCACTCCCGTGAACGGCATCGCGATGAGGAAGAAAAGCGCGACGTTCCCGTATCTCTTGAACCACTTCTCCGCCCTAGCCGTTGCCTTCTTCCCTCTTTTCTCAAGGAAACTCTCTATCCTTTTCGGTATCATTCCCCTGTCAACGAGTTTTATGAAAGCCACGACTCCCAGGAAGTTCAGCAGGATTGCCAGTGGTATGTATGCGAGCTGGCCCGAGCAGAAGAAATAGGCACTGGACCACATGGCTTCTATTCCCGGCACAATCGAGAGAAGGACAATCCACTCGTTCATTTCCATTACCCAGAAAATCTCTGCATGATTATATAGAAAGCGAGCTTTAAGCTTTGGGTCGGGGGCATCCCAGGATAGTCCAGATACCTCACCTTTACAGGAACCTCGCACACCCGCATTCCCTTCCTTCCCGCCTTTATCAGCATCTCGCTTTCGAACTCGTACCTGTTTCTCTCTAGCCCGAGTTTCCGGAAGGAATCCTTTCTTGCAGCCCTGAATCCGCACAGCACGTCTTTATATTTTGATTTTGCCGCAGAGTTCAGGAGAGTCCTCGCGAACCAGTTCGAGAACCTCCTCTGCAATGGAATCTCTTTCGCGCTCCTTGTTCCTATAACTATGTCACACCCGTCCAGACTTTCCGCGAGTTTCGGGATCTCCTCCGGATAGAACTGCATGTCCGCGTCAATAAAAACTATGCGCTCTGTTTTTGCCTTCTGAACACCAAGCCTGCACGCGAATCCCTTGCCCATGTTCTTCCCGAGCCTGTAGCTCTCGCAGCCCAGAGACTTCGCGACTTCATAAGTCCTGTCAGTGGAGCCGTCATCTATGACTATGATTTTGTAATCCTTCGAAACTTTCCTTATTCCTCTGATGACCTGACCTATCCTTTCTCCCTCGTTCCTGGCGGGTATCACAACAGTCACTGCTTCCATGCCAACACCCTTAATTTATGTAATCAATGTTTTAATTCAAAAGCACAATGTAAATAAGAGGTATTTTGATGAAACCCCCGCACCTGAAAGAGATTCTGATTGTATTCACTGTAGCCTTCCTTGTATCCATCTCTCCAATCATGGTGAGATGGTATGCCTACGGAATTCCGGGTATAATAGGCTTCCCCACATACTACCACCAACGAATCTCGGACTATATAATCTCCGGAAATTTCAACTGGTATGACCCTCTCAGTTTCGGGGGAAGGCCCTACACATATCCCCCTCTCTTCTCCTTCATGCTTGCAGGATTCTCGATTCTCGGGCTTGAACTCGGGGGCGTGATAATGATGGGCCTGCTCGGGGGCCTGACCGCTGTTATTGCCTTTCTCATAACCCGTGAACTCATCGGGAAGAAAAATGCTTTCCTTGTAATCCTGCTCTCCTCTCCCGCCTTCATCTTCCTGTTCTCCCACCTCTCCACGCGCTCCCCTCCCATACTCCTTGGCCTGCTTGCAATCTACCTCACACTCAAGAAGAGGCCCTGGTGGATGGTCTCGCTCCCCTTGGCATTCTCGTATTTCTTCCATATTGAGACCGGCCTTATTTTCTCCGCTCTTGTGATGCTTGTAAACAGGGACCATCTGGACCATGCGAAATCCGTTATTGTCGCTCTTCTGGCTGCTGGGGTTTTTTACTCTCCCCTGTTCCTTGCATACGGACTGCCCATCCCTAATGCAATCCATGGGGATTACATCACGCGCGGGTACGGCCTGGAATCATTCAACCTGCCTTTTTTCGCGTGGGAAACAGGAAACAACTTTGACAATGTGGCTTTGCTTGTTTTGGCTCTCTCATTTGCTGGATTCTATTTCTCTCGCAATAGATTCTTAAGAATATGGTTTTTGCTTTCGCTGATACTTGCACTTGCAAGCACGAGGCTGCTCATGTACCTCGTCTTCCCTGCGGCAATCCTTGCAACAGCGGGGATATATCACATTTCAAAAAAATACAGAAAATACAGCAAACCGATTCTTACAATTTTCCTTGTTTACTCAATAGCCATAGGCTCTTGGATGGCTGTTTCTTTCGGCACATCGTGGCCCACAAAGAGCGAGACGCAAGCCCTCCTCTGGATAAAGCAGAACACCCCTGATAACACAACCGTGCTCTCGGACTGGCCGTGGGGCCACTGGATAACAGGAATCGCCTACCGCAGGAGCTTCGTGGACGGCTATGCTGAATACGCTCCCCAGGCGGACAAGCGGATGGAAGAGCTGAAAACATTTTACGGGAACTGCACAGTGCCGCAGGGATACGGGATTGAGTATGTATATCTGGAAGACTGGTTCATAAGGCAGCAGAATATAACCTGCCTGGACAGGTTCCAGAAGGTTTATGACAAGGACGGGATTTATGTTTTCAGGCTAAGCGCGGGCTAATAATTCTTCTTCGCCAAGCTAGACTTCAGCCACTTCAGCCATGCCTCATAAACGTCATCCGCTTCTGCGGCGCCTGTCTCCTGCTTCAGCTCCTCCTGGAGAAGATGGAACTGATGGTTTGAGCTGACCACCCAGGGAGCTTCAAGCAGGTCAGGATTCTTGGTCTTGTCTGAGAAATCAACAAGCGTCTGCTTTATCTTCGCCCTGAGCTGTATGTTCTCCCAGACGCCCGTCCAGTTGCCTGTCCACTCCTTCACGTAAGAGGCTATGCGATTGAGAATCTCGGATTCGCCGTTAAGAAGCGTTTCCGTGGGCTTGAGTGTGTCCTCCTTCCCCGAGTACTCCATGAGGTTGACGAACCCTCCTTCCTTCATGGGATTTGTATCCCATTCCTTCCTCACTTCCGTTATCTCGGTCATTCTTCGGAAGCGATGCATCCCGTCAGCAGAGCGGAGTGATTTGCAAACCGGGATTATATCAGTAGCCTTGAAGGAGGTTGGCGGGACCCCAAGGTCATTCACGACCCTGTCATAAACCCCGTAGGCGGACTCCCCGTGTATGGTGCCTGCCACTACATTAGACAGCGCCCCTATCCTCATTGCCTCGTAAAGTGCGCGGGCTTCCACGCTTCTCACTTCACCCACTATAAGCGCTGAATCTCCGAGCCTGAGTGCCGTTCTTAACGCCTCGTCCGCGGGCATCTCTGTCTCGACCTTTGTTATGACAGAGCGGGACTTGAGGCGCTCCACATTGAAATGCAGCTCCTTCAGCTGGTCCACGGGAAGCTCAAGCGTGTCCTCTATGGTTACAATCCTGATCTTCGGGAGCATCTCCAGCATAAGGGAGCCCAGCACAGAAGTTTTTCCAGCGCCCCTTCCGCCTGCAACAAGAATGCTCACCGCCCCGTCTATCAGGAAAGAGAGCAGCCCTGCAGCAGTCGGGTTCATCATTTTGCTCTTTACGAAAAGCGGGAGCGTCCAGGGCTTGTCCCTATGCCTTCTTATGGCAAATCCTATCCCATGGGGAGAGAGCGTCCTTGTTATCGCGCAGAATCTCGCGTTCCCTCCCGGAACGTTCACGTCCGTGTCAAGCACGGGATTCGCCTCATCAAGCGGCCTCCCGGAGTGGATCCTTAGCCTGGTGGCCCACGACTCCGCGTCCTCTTCGCTGGGTATGAGGTTGGTCTTGCACTCCTCCCAGTCGCTGTGGTAAATCATTATGGGCTGGCTCTCGACCGGGGAGTTCACATATATGTCCTGTATCTTCTCGTCAGCCAGGAGAACTTCCAGCACCCCGAGCCCTGCCGTGTATCTTGTGAGGATAACTGATATCTGCTCTATATCAGAGAGGCTAAGGGAAACTCCCATGCTGTCTGCCATCTCCCTTATCATGTCCTTGCCTATGCTGTAAAAGATATCCCTGATATTCTTGGATTTCACGAACTCCACGCTCTTGGGCCTGTGCGCTGCCATGTATTTCCTTGCGGCGTCCAGGACAGAATATTTGTCCTCGGACAGACGGAATTCAGGAGGGATGGCATAATAGAAATATCCCGTCTGGCCGGGAATCTTGAAAATCTCGATTTGCGTGTCCCCGACCTTGTACCTGTCCACAGATCTCCCGCCTTCGGGCGGCGTGATCATGTACCTTGTGAGCATGAAATTGGGGCGCACGCTCGGGCTGAATATCTGCCTGTATACTGACCTGTTCCCGATATGATAACCCGATATGTAAGGCTTTGCAAGGGTTATCATCTGTGTGGCTTCCAGCTTCTGCTTGAGGGCGTCCAGCACCTTCCTGTAATGCATGAGGCATTCGTAGCATTTCCTGTTGGGGGCCCTCTTGAGCTTGACATTAACTACCCTTATCTCTCTTACTGTCTCTACATACGCCCCTATCGGATCCCTCCTGAGCATCTCTATGACTATGTAATGCAGTCTTGAAACCCTTCCCGGATAGCATTTCTCGCATTCCGGTGGCCCGAGGTTCTTTTTTGAGAGGAGCTTGCTTCTTATCACTTCTTCGATGACCTTTGCAATCTCCACGAGCAGCTTGGTCTGCTCATAGTCATATTCGTATTCCCTGTTCTTTGCAAGGACTATGCTGGCGACCTTCTTGACCTCAAGAATCTTGTCTATGGTCCGTGCCATGCACTCTTCATAATCCTCTATGGAGGATCCGTACAAGCAGCCCATGCAGTTTATTCTGAGCCTCATCCGCTCTTCATCATATTCGTAATCACATACAGCCATTTCGCCCCGCCACCCGATTCGGTTTGAAGGCGTATTCGAGCGTGAAGGCGTCTATGACTTGAAGGCGTGTTGTGGTATGAAGGTGTCTATGGCTTGAAGGCGACTCTTGTCGCCTTCTCTCTTCTGTGACACCTTCGTTCTTTGTTTCGCCTTCTCTCTTCTGTGACACCTTCGTTCTAAAGTTCGCCTTCTTTCCATAAAATAACAAGCATGTTACTGAATATTTATTATTCAGGCTGCCTAATATAATATTGTATGCCTGCAGTGAAAAAACAGCCCCACACAATCAATACAATTCTCAACGACGTCATCCAGAGGGTAAATGATGATACGCAGAGGCTCCGTATTCTAGAGCAATCGTCCGAATCGCTTACCTCAAGGATGAACACGCTTGAGCAGGCCATGCTCCAGAACAGGAAGGAATTCCAGAAGGCTTTTTCGGACATTAATGATGGCATTACCTCTTTGGATGACCGCCTCGCAAAAACGGAAAACACCATGAAAGAGGTCATAAACCATGTGAAAAAGCTGGTCACGGAATCCCAGTTAAAGGAGCTGCAGAACCTCATAGAAATTTACAATCCCGTAAAATCCAGCTTTGTCACGAAGGAAGAGATGGAAAAATTCGTCAGCGAAAAGCTGTCCGGAGAAAAGGCGCGAAAGTCGAAGTAATATACAACAAATCGCATTACGGCCGCATTACGCCTGTAAACAATAAATAGCAGGAATCCAAAAATCATATGTATCTTTTAATTTGAAGATGGCAAGCCATCTTCTTTCGAGGAATCGTGGTGAAATGAAGCTTTTGTCCTTTGGAAAGAAAAGACAGGGTCCTGTGATGCCTTCTACAACAGAACGCGTTTTGACTCTTTCTTCTCAGGGCCTCTCGGAGCCTGAAATCATTCAGACTCTCAGGGAGGAAGGCTACACCCCTGTCCAGGTTGATGCCGGGATGAGAGAGGCTTTGCGCGGAGCTGCTGCAGGCACAGACCCTGGAATGCAGCCTGCCAGACAGCAGAGATATGCTGCCCCTTCTCAGAAATATGCACCGCCTGTCCAAGAATATAGAACTCCTGCAAGGAGGCAGGAGACTGCTAGGCCTTATGCTGAACCGCCACCTGGTTATGAAGAGTTTCCGGAAGAAGAATTTGAAGAGGAGCCTTTACCTGGTTATCCGGAAAGAGCGCCAAAAGCACAGCAGCCTCCTAGCCCCGGACCCCTACCTGAGCCCCCTCTTGATTTTGAGGAGTTCAAGAAGTCTAACAAGGACCTTGGATTCCCTGAAATTCCAGGAATAGAGCCTAGGCAGGAAAGGATGCGGCCGGCAAGGATGCCGCCTGAACTGCCTGAAGACGAATTCGAAGATGAGGAAGAGCCAAGGCCTATCCCGAGGTTTGCGCCCAGGGAAAGAGCAAGAGGCGAGGGCAGGCAGGAAAAGAGGCGCATGATTGAGGAGCTTACAGAGGGAGTGGTTGAGGAGAAGTGGACCGATTTCAAGCGAAGAATCGATGACATGAACAGCATGTTCCAGCAGCTCAACCAGCGCATATCCGTTCTCGAGCAGAGGCTTGGCCAGGCGCAGGGCGAGAAGAAGAGCGACCTCCTTGAGGTAGAGGGCAAGATTGACACCTACAAGCAGTCAATCGATGGAATACAGTCACGGATGGAATCCGTGGAGCGCGCCATGAAGCACAGCCTCTCGCCCATGATGCAGACGCTAAGGAGTCTCTCGGAAACCATAAAGGCCCTGAAAGAGAAAAAGGGCTGAAGGCTTCTTTTAAATAGAAAGTGCAATTCTGAATTCCATTCTAGAAGAAACTAACTAGGTTTTCCTGCTTTCTCGTCTTTCTTCTCTCCGCCGCCTTCAGGCCGTGTCATGAACCACATCGCAACAGCGATTATGGCTATCACTATTATCGCTGCCGTGAAGTCCGAGCTTATGAAGAAGGACGGCATACTTATGAAATTCCCGCCGTTTGCCCCGAAGAATATAATTAGCCCTATAAGTATTACCACAAAAACCAGGAACCACTTGGAATATGTTCCTGAAAAGACTTCCTGGAATTTGAAACCTACCAAACCTAAAAGTATTGCGATCACTAGTATGCCCGAACCGACTATGAGCGTTATTCCTCCAAGATTAGCAAAGAACATGCTTATCATGGGGTTTGAGCTTGCGAAAAGCATCACGAAGAATGCCAGCACGATTGAGATAAGGCCTACAGGGCCTTTCTTTATCCTATCCCCGATAGACCACATCAGAATTCCGTAGAAAATTGCAAGAGCAAGCAGGAACGGGAACAGAAATTGGAACAGCCCCATGCTCTGCATGTTCGTGACAAGGGTATCGAAAATACTCATATTAAGTTATTGTCCTCAAAAGTTTATAAACTTACACTGTTATCTGTATCTGGACTACTTAGCATAGGCTATGAACCAGGCGGAGAATCCAAGTATCACGATCAGCACGGCTATCGTCATGATCTCCGTGCTCTGCAGGAACTCTGTCCCGAAAATCGCGGAGCCTGCAGAAACCGCGAATATTATTACCCCTATCAAAATGAGCGACCCCGTGAAAATCCACTTTGCCTTCTCGTTCTTAGTCAGGTCCTCGAACTTTATCCCTACGAGCCCCAGAAGGATTATTATCCCTAGAAGCCCTGCCCCCACTATGAGAGTGAACCCGAACGCATTCGCGAAGAACACCACAATCCCTGGATTCCAGAGGGAGAAAAGCATCACGAAGAATCCCATCACTATGGATATCAAAGCCCGAGCGGTCTTCTCCAGCTGCTTTTCCAAGGAGTAGGAAAGCACGCCATAGGTTATCGCAAGCGTGAGAAGGAACGGGAACAGGAACAGGAAAACCCCTATCTTCTCGAGGCCGAGAATCATCGGGGGGAAGGGATTCATCAATGCCATAGATACCTCATAATAATTGTAGGGGCAGGCTTATATTTTTGCAGACAACCCGATTTGAAGAATAAAAAGCTTTGTGCCAAAAAAATGGCATGTCCTATAAAGTGATTGTAAAGGGAAAGGGGTTTGAGAGTTTCTCCAAAGCATTCAGAGATGGGTATATACGGCCGCTTGATGAGATTTGGATAGGCATGGTTCCCAAAGAAAGGTATGAATTTATAGGTGCACGAAACGAGGTGCTTGGAGCAATAACTGACCCTGTCATGGCTAACACTTATGACCTTGAAAAATTGATAGGTAAAAAGATATGTAAGGTAAAAAGATATGTAAACGCGGAGAATAAAACTTAGCCCATCTTTCCCCTATGCCTGAGGCCGCGCGCCTTCCTTCCTGCTGATGTGAGTCCCCTGTTGGCACGGCCTTTATGCTTCCCGGAAACAATCCAGTTTATGTTCTTGTCATTCCTTATGGACCCATGTTCCGGGTCAACCATTATGCACTCGTACCACTTGTTCATACCGTCCTCCCCGACCCAGTAAGAATTAAGCATTCTTAAGTTCGGGTATTTTCTCTGGGCGCGCTCCTCAGCGACAACCTGGAAAGATTTCATAAGCGGATAGAATCTTCCTGAAGCCTTGGGCCTTCTCCCTCCCGCAGGCTTGGGAGTTTTCCTCCTTCCCCTCGGAACCTTTACCCGCACAACCACGAAGCCCTGCTTTGCTTTATAGCCGAGCTCCCTTGCCCTTCCTATTCTGGTCGGCCTTTCTGCTCTCGTGATTGTAGGCTCCTTCCTGAACTGGATAAGCATACTCTTCCAGCTCTCCATCTCCTTCGGAATCTTCCAACTCCTTTCCATCTGCCTGTATGCGCTCTTCATAAAATCACTCGGTTCGTGCATTTTGCGTTAGGTACAATAATCGTATTTAACCTTAACCGCGATAGATATCCAATAAATGTTGCAATAGATATATAAATAAAACGTCATAAGATATAAAGTGATGGAAATATGAATGCGGCAATAAAGCTTTTGGTCGGCCTTATCTTCATAGCAATCGGCCTTGGCCTTTTCATCGACTCAGTCTATCCGATTATCGAGACTGTTGAAACGCTCGGGATAAACTGGTTCAACAACTTCATAATAGTCCTCACGGGCGTCATACCAGCATTTCTTATACTGCTCGGGCTGTTTGTGGTGTGGCTTGAGATAGACGAGATGAAGGCCGAGAAAGAGCTCAAGAAGGAAGAGAAAAAATCCAAGAAAGAAGAGAAGGAAGAGAAGCCGGCAAGAAAAAGGAAGTAAATCCTCGACCTTTAAGAGCGGATTCTTGATTTTTTAATTTTATTTAGATTCTTAGATTGAAGCCTGCAAAGCCGACTTCTTTCCAGAACATCTCGATTGACGGCTTTATTCGGTTGGATTAAGCCGTCTCTCCAGAATTGCGATTGAAGTAGGCTCTTGCCTACTTCCTTCTAGCTGTTACGGCAATCAGGGATTTATTTGGGCTACGCTTAAATATAATGCACTGACAAGTTTCTTGCAAGCTGATTGTTATGGAAAGTCTTTTGGCTCCGGGGCACACGACATGTGCGGGCTGCGGGGTAGCTATAGCGATACGCCAGTTATCCAAAGGATGCCCGAATGACGTGATAGTTTCCAACGCCACGTCCTGCCTCGAGGTCACGACATCTGCTTATCCCCAGACGTCTTGGAACGTTCCCTGGATACACTGCGCCTTCGAGACTGCCTCCTCGACCGCAAGCGGAATAGAGGCCGCCATCCGGAAGATGAACAAGCCTTGGAAGGTGCTCGCGATAGCGGGAGATGGTGGGACCTTTGACATAGGTATTCAGGCCATCTCAGGGACTTTAGAAAGGGGCCAGAAAGTCACGCACGTGTGCGTTGACAATGAGGCTTACATGAACACGGGCGTGCAGAGGTCCGGAGCCACTCCCCATGACGCATGGACAACCACCTCCCCTGTTGGCAAGAAGTCCTCAGGCAAGAAGCAGGGGAAGAAGCCCATTCTCGAGATTCTGGCTGCTCACAGGATTCCTTATGCAGCTTCAGCCTCAATCGCCTATCCTGCTGACCTTGTCCAGAAGATGAAGAAGGCCTTTGAGAAGCAGCCCTCCTTCGTGCACATACACTGCCCGTGCCCCGCAGGCTGGAAAATCCCCGAATCCGACACGGTCAAGCTCGGCCGTCTCGCTGTGGACACGGGGATGTGGATTCTTTACGAGATAGAGGACGGTCTCCTGAAGATAAACAGGAGGCCTTCAAGAAAGCCAGTCCAGGAGTACCTCTCGCCCCAGGGAAGGTTCAAGCACCTCACCCCGGAGAACGTGAAAGAGATTCAAGCGATAGTGAACAAGAGGTGGGAGGAGCTTGAGGCTCAGGAGAAGGCGGGGCTGTGATTTTTGTATTAGTATAAGCGTTTCTTTTGAGAACTTTCAAGGAATTCGGTCACACTCAAAGGAACATTTACTTCTTCTACTTCTATCGGAAACTCTCCATGGGAATGTGATTTCTCACCTGGATCTTCCCTGTAAGTTCCGCTAACCAAATTTGGCAGAACACCGTCACAAAAACCTGTGTCCAGAGAAATATTTTCCAAATTAGTGGAACAAATACGCGTATAAACCGGAAGAAAAACAGAACGATACTGTCCAATCTCTTTCTTCATTTCTTCCTTTATTTCTTTGGTAGAAAATGCCATAATCAACCTTAACCCGCTTTCTTTATTGGAGAGCCAGATTCCCATATCTGCCTGAAAAGGGGCTGCGCTATGTTTGAAACGACATGGGGAGAATTCGCCCAGAATATCGTGTCCTGAGTTTCATGGACCTTCTTGTCGTCTGTTAACGCCATAAGAACATGCTCATCATCAACTGTCAAAAGCCTTCCTGATGCGGCCTTTATGTTCCTGAGCTCGGCAATGTCCGCAAAGGATTTCGCAGCCTCGCTTCCCGGAACGAACGGCGCTGCAATCTTCAGCTTCACCCCGCTCTTGCCTATCTTCTTGAGGATCCTGTAGTGCCTGTTGTAAAGGCTCATGAAGCCTTGCTCTGTTGTGACTATGTTTATGCTCTTCTTCGCGGTCTTGAAGATTGACTGCATCTGCCTGTCTATTGTGGACACTCCCTTGAGCGTGCCTGTCATGTCAGCGGGCTCCACAAGGTTCAGGCCGTCCTTGTAGACCTTTTCCATCTCCTTTGTGATAGGAGACAGCTTGAGCTTCTCTATCCGCTCTATTATCTCATTCTGCTTCTTCACGACGTTCTGCTGCATCCTGTCAAGCGCGTCCTTGGGGGCGAGAGCCATGTATTTTATCGGCTTTGAGGCCTGGAAAACGACAAACCCTTTCTCCACAAGGGACTCTAGAACATCATAAGAACGTGACCTTGGGACGGTGGCTATCTCTGACACTTCAGCCGCGGTCGCTACGCCTTTGGCTAGCAATGCAACAAAAATCTTCCTCTCATACAAGTTCAAGCCGATGCTTTTTAGGGCATCTAGAACCTCAATTGTCGCTACCATGGAATCACGCTTGTTAGTTATAACTCACTTTTATTTAAAAAGCTATCGTTCAGTGGCAACTTTGAATGAGGACAGTAAACTACCTCCTGATGACAGCTTTCTTTGGGAAATTGCCTTTATTCTTTATAAATGCTTAATATAGCACAGAAAAGTATTTAAATATGTTGTTATCCAAGGGTGGTGACAAATTCCATAGCTATCTCTTCTGCTGCCCGTACAG
>JBGPBG010000004.1:0-15423 GCA_041481105.1 Candidatus Aenigmatarchaeota archaeon | reverse complement strand
TATTACAGGAACAGGGAGGAGCTCATAAAGATTATTGAGAAGGAGATTGAGGAGCCCGCTTCCAAACGGGCGTCTGCCAAGCAAAAAGAGGCAGAAGGCCAAGCTGAAGACCGGCATAAGCCCGAGAACGAAGGCGGCAAGCGCAAGTCCGCTCTCAATCGAAAGGCCTTCAGGCAAAAATCCAAGGCCGGCAAAGGGAAATGATTTCTAATCTGGATTGAAGGTGGAACACTAGAAAGAAGGTGGCTGCAGGCCACCTTCCTTCCAACAGTTCTATTTATTGCGCCAATTCAATATCTATAACATGCGGAAAGGATTCCTGCACATAGTGGAGATCATGATAGTCAGCCTTATGGCTTTCCTTGTGCTTCTGCAGTTCTCCTATGTGCCAAAACAGAACATAGATTGGGGAGGCATGAAGCTCTCCACCCAAGCCAACGATATACTTTTCTCGGTTGAGAAAAAAGGCGTGGACTGGTTCAACTCCACTGCAGTGGACCAAACAATATCCTCATTCGTCTCCAAAAATACCATATACAACCTCAAAATCAGGAACGTGATGAGGCCGAACATAAAGGTCGGATGCATATGCTCTCCTGCCGAAACCACTTCTCTTGCAAACGCTCTCGGACATTTTGAGATAAACGGTCATAGCACAACCTTCAGCGTGGCGAGAATCGACCCATCCAGCATAGCATTCTCGCATGATTATGATGTTATAGTGGACTTTGATTACAATCTGACAAATAACTACACACAAATCACGCAGTTCCTTGCGGCGGACAAGGGTATTGTGGAATTCCGCCATCTGGACCAGTCAAAAATCGACCCTGTGCAGACGGATTTCTTCGGCTTGGAATGGAACGGCTCGCTGCCATCCCCCGGGGCCGGTGGAGTCAATACACCCGCAGAGTTCCGCTCGAATGAGAGCTCGGACCCTTACTACAATATCTACAAATACTTTCACAACATTCCCATTTATCAGGAGAACTTCACGTCTGGTTCTGCCGGCTGGCTTCCCCAGCCGGGGTCCTTATCAGACTGGAATGTTAATGCCCAAAAAAATTATGCCGGTGTCAACAGCACAGCAGGAGGCGAATCAATAACTGTTTATTCCACCAAGTTTAATGATACATACTCTCTGAGGGCCTTTTTTTCAATTGATAATATTTTTGATCGTGATGCAAGGTTAATTCTTTATTGGCAGGACAGCAACAATTATGCTTTTGTTGAGTTTGATGCTGCTGCCGGCATGGTCAGGGCTTTCGAGAAGGTAGCTGGCGCAGTCCAGCCCAGAGACTTCTGGCCATACGCACTTGGCACAGGAACCTGGTATGACGCAAAGATAATCCCACAAGCAGACAACACACTTAAAATATACATAAACCGTTCCCTTGTTCTTACATCCCAGCCCATCACATTAATTCCCGGTTCTCAAAGTCAGATCGGGCTTGCTGTGAAATACAGCCAGGCGAAGTTTGACAACATCCGGGTGACTTTTTCCGAAAAGCATAATTTCACTAATCTTTTGATTGATGAAAAAATCCAGCCAGCGGATAACAATATGCAAAAGGCGATCCTCTCCGAGAATGTGTCGCTATCCGCGTGCATAGTCAACAGCAATATTGTGGATGACAAAGGCAGGACGGCATGGCTGGCTTCTGGTCCTGGAGGCTTTACCCAAGAGATAAACAACATGCTCAGAACCCTTGTGGTCTGGGCAGCAGGGGATGAGTATTACGTGATAAATAATGAAGTGAGGAACGTGCCTGTTGTCAACAGCCTTTACAAGACCTATGACCAAGACATGTACCAGCCCGTGGAGGTTGTTCTCACAATGGGGAACTTGTACGGGTAGCGCCCTAATTAATTTCAAGTCAGGCCTTCTTCCATCTCGGGCCCTGTGCAGTATCCTCAACAATTATTCCTTTCTTCTTGAGCGAATCACGAATTGCATCTGCTTCCTTCCATTTCTTCTCGTTTCTGAAGTCCTCCCTTTTCAGAATGAGCTCCTTCACTTCCTTTTCTGCCTCCCCAATGGAGTGCCATACCTTTCCTGCCTCGGATAGCTCCAGGCCCAGCACCTTGTCCATGTCAAAAATCGCCTCAAGAACTAGCTTCGCATCCTTCTCTGAAAGGACTGCGAGCTTGTTCAGTTCCTTCATCATATCGAATATTGCTTTGAGCGCTAGCGGCGTGTTCAGGTCATTATCCAGCGCTTTTTCAAAATCCTTTTTTGCTTTCTCAGCGAGCTTCTTTATTTCTGGGTTATCTCTTCCACCCATGGCTGCCTGCATTTCCGCGACGAAATTCTCCATCCCTTTAACAGTCTCTTCCGCCGACTTTATCGCATCTGTTGTGAAGTTGAGCTTGGTCCTGTAGTGGGCGGAGAGGAGAAGATACCTTATAGCCTTCGAATTGTGCCCTTTTCTGAGCAAATCCCTCAGTGTGAAAAAGTTTCCAAGCGACTTGGCCATCTTCTGGCCATTCACAAGCAGGTGCTCATTATGGATCCAGTATCTCACGAACTGCTTTCCGGTCGCCCCCTCTGATTGTGCGATTTCATTCTCATGGTGAGGGAAAATCAAATCCACCCCGCCTGTATGTATGTCAAATGTGCTCCCAAGATATTTCATGCTCATGGCTGAGCATTCGATATGCCAGCCCGGCCTTCCCTTCCCGAGATCAGTGTTCCAGAATGCGTCCCCATCATCCTTGCTCCAGAATTTCCAGAGCGCGAAATCGCTTGCCTTCTCCTTGTCGTACTCGTCCTGCTTCACCCTTGCCCCGGCCTTCAGGCCTTCCAGGCTCGTGCCTGAGAGTTTCCCGTAACCCTTGAACTTGCGGATGTCAAAGTAGATTCCATCATTCCCCTTGTAGGCGTAGCTTTTTTTCTCAAGGACTTTCACCAGTTCGACCATTTCCTTTATGTGATCGGTGGCTCTTGGATACAGGGTTGCGGGCTTTATGTTCAGCGTTTTCAGGTCCTCAAAAAACGCCTTTATGTATTTGTCGGTGTACTCCTTCAGGGGAATTCCCTCTTTCTGGGAGTTCTTTATGGTCTTGTCGTCCACATCGGTTATGTTCATCACATGGAAGACTTTATAGCCTTTGTATTCGAGGTACCTTCTTAGAACGTCTGCAAATACATAAGACCTGAAGTTCCCTATGTGGGCATAATTATAGGGAGTAGGACCGCATGAATAGATGCGCACCTCTTTATTTTTTATCGGCTTGAAAACTTCCTTGCTCTTTGTGAGCGTGTTGTAAAGTTTTATGGTCATGTGCTTCACTTCTATTAGAATTATCATATGTTTTTATAACCTATAATAGAGAACGCGGACATATTATAAATATGGGCCTTTTCAGGAAGAAACGCACTATCGACAGGGCACAGTTCAGGAGGATAGTCGCGGAATCCCGCCGGCATAGGGTCTACCTTCCCGCCTCCCGCTCCAAGCCGCTTATTTCTTCAAGGGAATACAGGATTTTCAAGCAGGCCGAAAAAAGGAAACTTAACTGGTATGAGAGGCTTGCCAGAACTTCCGAGAAGCTCCTGAAAGTCAATCCAGGCAAAAGAACAGAGCAGGAACTTGCAAAACAGATAGCGTTCACAGGATTGCAGATAACGCCGGCAAGCGTGATGTCCCTGTTCGTGCTCACCATCATAGCCTTCGTGATAATTGGGGCTGCTGTCACAATAGCCTCCTTCATTAGTCCGGTCGGCAATCCGATGTACGGGATTGGCATAATAGCCCTTGGATTAGGCCTTGGTTATTATTTCTACAAGTATCCCACAAACCTCGTGAAGAAGCTCAGGATACAGGCCAGCTCGGAAGTTGTTCTCGCTATTCTTTACATGGTAGTCTCGATGAGAATCTCCCCTAATCTGGAGCGCGCCCTGAGGTTCGCGGCAGCCAATGTTTCTGGAGCGCTGGCATGGGACATGAGGAAGCTCATATGGGACATAGAGATGAGAAAATACTATTCCGCGAATGACGCCCTCACGGATTATATAGCCAAATGGAAGCCTGAGAATGAGGAATTTGCAGAGGCGCTCAGGCTTATCCGCGACTCGGAAACACAGGTTCCGGAAAAGGGAAGGAAGATTCTTGACGAGGCGCTGGAAATCATTCTTGACGGGACGAAAACTAGGATGAAGCACTATGCGCAGGAGCTCAATCTCCCTGTGATGATAATCCACATGCTGGGTATCATCCTCCCTGTGATGGGAACCATAATGGCCCCGCTTGCGGCGGTCTTCATGAGCGATGTTGTCTCTCCTGTATATTTCGTTCTTGGATATGATATAATACTTCCCCTGCTCATAATCTGGTTCATAAACAACACCCTTAACAAGCGGCCCGTGACATTCTCACAGGTGGACACCTCACGCCATCCCGACCTTCCTCCGAAAGGAAGCTTCTGGATAGGAAAAGGAAAGTCAATGCCAGCGCTGCCGCTCGCCATAATCGTGCTTCTTGTATTCCTTATACCGTCCGGGTATTTTTTCATTGAGAATCCGAAAATGCTTTCAATAGGAATGAAGGATGTAAGTTCATGCACTTTCCTTTCAATCCCATATGAAGATGAATGCCCAGCAATATCGCTTGCAATGTCCATATTCCTTGTCCTTGGAGTTGCGGCAGGCCTCTCTGTCTATTTCATCCTCTCCACATTCCAGCGGCTGAGAATCCAGGAGAATGTTGAAAGCATAGAGGGCCAGTTCGAGCTTGCGCTGTTCCAGCTGGGCAACAGGATAGCTGGCGGAACTCCGACAGAAGTCGCTATGGAAAAAGCGATAGGAGACATGAAGGACTTACAGATTTCCAATCTGTTCAAGATAGCCCTGAGGAACATAAAAATCATGGGCATGACGCTTGATGAGGCGCTCTTCAACAGGAAATATGGGGCCCTAATATATTATCCTTCCAAGCTCATCAAGAACATAATGTATGCGGTTGTTGACACCTCCAAGAAAGGAGTCACTTACGCCTCGGAGGCCATGCTGAGAATTTCCCGCTATCTCAAGAACATCCGCGAGACGCAGGAGTACATACGCGAGATGCTTTCCGAGACCACCTCCTCCATGAAATTCCAGGCATACTTCCTTACTCCTTTGATAACGGGCCTCATAGTCTCCATGGCGGATGTGATGATACAGGTTCTTATTAAGCTTGGAGGATTCCTTGATGCCATAGGAACATCAGGCGGCGCACTTCCTGGAATGAACATTTCAAGCCTTTTTGCAAACATGGATACGGTCATCTCTCCCTCATTGTTCCAGCTGATAGTGGGCATCTATGTAATGGAGGTCATAATAATTTTGGGCATGTTCATAACCAAGATAAGCCACGGTGACAACAAGAACCTGCAGTGGAACACTGTTGGCAAGATGCTGTTGATAGGTATGTTCATCTACTTCCTCGTGACCATGACATCAAGCATGATGTTCGGGGGCATGATAAGGGACGCCTTGAACAACATCATGCCAAGCTAGAAAGAGCGAATTTTGGTTATATCGCTTGCCACCTTCTCAATTTTCGTTGGAAGGCGTCCACGAAAGAGAGAAAGCGCAGAAGCGCCTTCATGCTATAAACTACGCCTTCATTCTTTCGTTCGAAAAGCTTAAATATCTTTAATGATATATCATTAGTGATATATATGAACCAGTCTAAGCGAATGATGTTCTCAATCCCGAGGGGATTCATGGAAATGCACATTCTGAGGATACTGGAATCCCCTCACCATGGCTATGAGATAATGAAGCGTATAGAGCAGGAATGCGTTTACTGGAAACCCTCTCCTGGCTCAGTGTATCCCATTCTGCAGAAGCTGAAAAAGGCCGGCCTTATCACAGAGAAGGACGTGGGCAAGAGAAAGATTTATACCATCACGAAAGCAGGAAGGGAAAGGCTGAAGAAATTCCATTCGTATAAAAATGAAATCAAAGAAAAGATGATTGCACTTTTCAGGATGATGGGAGAGGAAAACATCTCTTATATCGAGAAGAACTTTGATATCCTGGAGAGCATAAAAAGGGACCCTGCAAAGCTGAAAAAGGCTGCAGGCCTCAGGAAGAAGTTCATAGAGGAGCTTCAAGCTCTGGAGAGGGATTAGCATGCTTGACCTTGCATTGAAGAACATAATGAGGAACCGCACCCGCACTATACTCACGACGCTCGGGATACTGATAGGCATAGGGGCTGTAGTGGCCCTGGGTTCGATAGCGGAAGGGCTCAACGCTACAGTCCAGAGTAGCTTGCAGCTGACGACAAGCAAGATAACTGTAAGGCAGGCCGGCGCAGGGATATTCGGGATGGGCAGCGAGCTCACCAATGACGATGTGGAGCTTCTGAAATCCATTTCCGGGGTAAAGGATGTCGTGCCTATTGACGTGTTCCTGGGCCCGATGCAGGGCTTCTCAGGCCCTGAATATGTTGTTGTGGGAATCGAGCCCGACAAAATGAGCTATTTCGTGGGTGAGAATTTCAAGATGTACCAAGGAAGGAACATGGACGAAAGCGATAGCGGAGTCGCGGTTTTAGGCAAGGCCGCGGCCGACAAGTATAACATACAGATTGGCGACAGCTGGACCGTCAAGAATGAGGATTTTGAGGTGATCGGCATCCTGGACACCACGGACATATCCGAGATAGATTCATCCATACTTGTGCCCCTCCAGGACCTGCAGAATGCCCTGAACAGGGATACATATTATTCCATATACGTGATTCCGGATGACGTAAAGGACACCGAAAAGGTGGTTGCAGAGATAAACGACGCCAGCGACAACCTCCAGGCCCTGAGCTCAGCTGACCTGGCAAGGCAGGCGTCCCAGATAGTGGACCAGATAAGGTTCTTCACATTCGGGATCGGAGCGATAGCGGCCTTTGTCGGGGGGCTTGGTGTAATGAACACCATGATAATGGCCGTGATGGAGCGCAGAAAGGAGATAGGAGTGATGAAGGCGATAGGCGCTACCAACAGGATGATTCTGACGCAGATCCTTACTGAATCCGCCCTCATAAGCATAATAGGAGGCATCGGGGGGATTCTAATCGGAATGGGCGCAGCAATCGGCCTGGGAGTGTTTTCCGGAGGCTCGATTCAAGGTTACGTGACCCCTGCCCTTGCGATTGAGGGCCTTGCATTCGCGCTGTTCCTCGGTGTGGTGGGCGGGCTTTATCCTGCAAGGCAGGCGGCCAAGCTTGACCCGGTGGAAGCGTTAAGGTATGAATAGTGATATTATGAAAGCACAACCAAAATCCGAATACGTAATCGAGACGAAGGACATCAAGAAATGCTACGGCGACGGATGTAAGGTCACGGCCTTAAATGACATCAACATACACGTGGAAAGGGGCAGCTTCGTCTCCATAATGGGGCCTTCGGGAAGCGGCAAGACCACGCTGCTTGATGTTTTGGGATGCCTGCTCAAGCCCACATCAGGAGACGTGTACATAGACGGGAAGAAAATAATCGGGCTGGATGATAATGAGCTGGCTGTGATCCGCAAGGAAAAGATCGGATTCGTGTTCCAGCAGTACAATCTTATCCAGAGCTTCACTGCCATTGAGAACGTGGAACTGCCCCTGAGGATTAGGGGCAAAGCCAGATGGGAGGCCCAAGACAAAGCGAAAAGGCTTCTCGAAACGGTAGGCCTCGGTGACAGGCTGACACACAAGCCTTCGCAGCTTTCGGGAGGGGAGCAGCAGAGGGTGGCCATTGCGAGAGCGCTCGCCAATGACCCAAAAATAATACTCGGGGATGAGCCCACAGGGAACCTTGACACGAAAACCGGGCAGAAGATCCTGAACCTCCTCAAGGAGCTCAACCAGAAGGAGGGCTACACGATAGTCGTGGTGACCCACGACCCGAGGGTTGCGGAGTATTCTGACAAGGTCATCAACCTGCTCGACGGGCAGGTTTTGAATGAAACCTATCCGGATGGTAGCATGGAGCATGAAGCCAAAAGAGGCAGAAAATGATGCTATTAAAATATTCTATCCAATTTGGAAAGGAGGAGAAATCATGAAAGCTAAAATGAACGAGGGCGCGCTAAAGAAAGCCCGCCTTGGGGCAATGATTGCAGTAACGGCTTTCGCATTAGTGCTCACTTTAGCGACGGCCGCCCATGCACAGACATATGCGCCTGTTTTCGATGTCGTGCTGACCAAGCAGACGCCTTATCCCGTTCAGCCCGGGACAAACGTGAACGTGGAGGTTGAGGTCCAGAACACTGGTCTGGGGGACGCGAACAATATTATTGTCCAGATCGTGCCTGCTGACCCGTTCAAGCTGGTTGCCGGAACAGAGCAGACGACAACATTTTCAAGGATATCTGCCTCCGGCTCCGTGAAGATATCGTATAACCTGCAGGTCAACGATTCCGCAACATCAAACGAGTACGACCTCGAGTTCAGGATATACTATGCGGGCAATCCGACAAATTACATTTCCCAGAAAGTCCAGATAAACGTCCAGGGGCAACCCGACTTCATAATAGACAGCACGTGGACAACGCCGGAGAACATAGAACCTGGCGGAACCGTGAACGTTTTCGCCAGGGTGAAGAACGTGGGTACGGGGACAGCCAGCAATGTGCAGGCATCCTTCAATTCCTCTTCTAGCGTCCTGATACCCGTGCTTTCGAGAGGCTCGGTCTATCTCGGGGACATAAAACCCAACGCTGATGCCGTGGCTGACATACAGCTTTCTGTTGACAGCCTGGCAGGGCAGCAGACATATCCGGCTGTCCTGACATTAAGCTACAAGGATGAAACAGGCGCGGCAAATCAGAAGTCCTTCTATTTAGGGATTCCTGTTACAGGCTTGATAAACATTCAAGTGATAAACATCCAGGCAAATTTCGACAGGGACGTGCTCCAGATAGACATCGCAAACAAAGGGACCGCTGACGCCAACTCGCTGCAGGGCACGCTGGTCATGAACAACCAGACAATCGGAGTGGACTACACCAGCCAGCTCAAGGCAACCAAGAAGACCACGCTGGAGTTTCCCCTTGGACTTGAAGGCAGCGCGAAGCTTGTGCTCACGTACACGAGCCCTAACCTCCAGCAGTTCCAGGTGGAGAAGCCAATAGATGTTAGGTACCAGAATCCCAACCAGGGCAATCCTGCCGGCACGCTGATACTAGTTATCATCGTGGCTGTGATAGCCTACCTTGCCTGGAGAAGGTTCTTCAGGAAGAAAAAGAAGTGATGGAGATTTGACGGCTGGAATTAGTTTGAAGTCGGCTGTTGCCGACTCCCTTCCAGCTGTTCTCCTCCTTTCTTTTCTTTTTTTTCATTTTCATCCCACAATTAATCCGAGAAATAATCAATATAAACCCTTTTTACATGTGATATTATGCGCGTTACTTTGGCCCTGATAATAATCAATGCGGTTGTTTTTGCAGCCGAGATTTTATACGGGGATGCATTCATACAGGCATTTTCCCTCACGCCTGTTATTGCGCTCAGCGGGGCCTGGTGGCAGTTCTTTACCTACATGTTCCTCCATGCAGATCCACTTCACATAACCATTAATATGTTTGTGCTGTTTATGTTCGGGGTTGTTATGGAAAGGGCGCTGGGATGGAAGAAATACATTTTCCTTTACATAGCATCGGGCATCGGCTCTGCCGCCTTTTACATATTCCTCACGCTCACATTCCTTCCCGGACAGCTAACTATTCTTATGCTTGGGGCTTCAGGAGCCGTCTACGGGATCCTGGCAGCCTTCGGCTTCATGTTCCCCAAGGAAGTGATCTATCTGTATTTCATACCCGTTCCTGCATTTAGCGCTGTCTTCATTTTCGCTGCAATTGAGCTTATTGCCGGTGTCACAGGCATAATGCCGGGAATAGCGAACTTCGGCCACTTGGGAGGCATAATAACAGGCGCTCTGGTAATGCTTGCATGGAAATACACATCAAAACCCAAGAATGAGAGGGAGATGCGACAGTACCAGTTCTACTGGGAATGAACCAGTTTAGAGGAAGGCCGAATAGCTATATAAAGCCTTCACGTAATATACTTACCTAGTGATTTTCATGGCAGAAGAGAAAGAAGCGACTTTGATGAAGTGTACAAGCTGCGGGGTGAAGATAGAAGCAGAAGACAGATGGGTCAGGTTCTCATGCCCGAAATGCGGCAAGCAGAAAATCATCCGCTGCGACAGGTGCAAGAAGCTCATGAACGCATACGAATGCAAGAAATGCGGCTTCATAGGTCCGTGATTTTATGGGCGAGGTTATAGTTGTTTTCAGGATACTTCCGGATGAAGTGGATAGCTTCGAGCACGTCAAGAAGCAGTGCGAAACCCTCAAACCGGACAGGCTGGAAGAGGAGCCCATAGCCTTCGGCCTGAAGGCCCTTAAGTTCACAAAAATAATTCCTGACGGCCCGGGCGTGATGGACAAGCTCGAGAATGACATAAACTCAATCAAAGGCCTGGGCAGCGCAGAAATCATACTGACGAGCAGGGCTATGTAGCTTATTCTGAACCTCTGAATTATAAACAGTTTCCAATATATAGAACCGTTCCAATCTGTTCTTATGTCCGGCATAGAGGCAAAGAAACTGACAAAGAAGTTCGGCACTGTCACTGCCGTGAATAGCCTCAGCTTTGAAATCAGGGAAGGAGAGGTCTTCGGCTTCTTAGGACCGAATGGAGCCGGCAAGACCACCACCATACGCATGCTTGCATGCCTGATGTCCCCAACAAGCGGCAGCGCAAGCGTGAAGGGATTTGACATTCTGAAGGAACCCATAAAAGTCCGCGAGGTTGTGGGAATACTTACAGAGAACCCGAGCTTATATGAGAGGCTCACTGCTTATGAAAACATGAATTTCTTTGCACAGGCATACGGAATCATGGACAGTTCCAGGCGCACGAAAAAAATAAAGGAGCTGCTTGACTTCTTTGGATTGTGGGAAAGGAGGAACGAGAAGACTGGGGGCTTCTCAAAGGGGATGAAACAAAAGCTTGCGATAGCCCGCTCGCTCGTGCATGAGCCAGAAATGCTCTTCCTGGACGAGCCTACAGCAGGGCTTGACCCGGAGGCCGCAAAGGAGATAAGGGACCTCATAGAGAGGCTGAGCCATGAAGAGCGGCGCACTGTGCTACTCTGTACGCACCACCTTGAGGATGCGGAAAAGCTCGCGGACAGGGTCATGATAATCAACAAGGGGAAGTCACTTGTCACAGGGACTCCGGAAGAGCTTGAGGACAAGATTGCGGGCCGGCCGCGGATTGAAATAAAGCTTGCGAGGATGGATGACAGGCTGGTGAAATCGGTGAAATCCCTGAATCATGTCAGCAAAATCGAAAGAAAGGATGCCAGCCTCATCATAACAGCAGCCAATCCCAGCGAATCAACCCCTGAGATAGTGAAGGCAATCGTCAGGAAAGGTGGCAGGGTGCTTTCCGTGAGCCAGCTGCGGCCCTCCCTTGAGGATGCGTACCTTAAAATAATCAAAGAGGAGAAGCCATGAGGATGCAGAAGGTCTGGGTGGTGTTCAGGAAGGACTGGATCGAGATACGCAGGAACTGGCAGGTGATCATGCCCATTCTAGTGGTTCCGCTGATATTCTCAATTGTGCTTCCGACAGTGCTCACAACATCGATAAGCCAAGCAGACCAGCAATCCGGGAACCAGTCCATAAACCAGACTCTCGCAGGCCTCCCGCCGTCCGTGCAGGCCGAGGTGGCAGGCATGACTGAGAACCAGGCAATGGCCTACATAGTCCTGCTCTACCTGTTCGCGCCGTTCTTCCTCATAATCCCGCTCATGGCCTCCAGCGTCATCGCCTCGGACAGCTTTGCAGGAGAGAAGGAGCGCAAGACCATAGAGGCGCTTCTCGCCACTCCCATCTCGGACAGCGAGCTCCTCATGGGCAAGATACTTGTCGCATTCATCCCAGCGATGCTCGTCACGCTCATGGCCTTTGGGATATATTTCGCAATAATAAACGCCTCGTTCGTAAGCATGATAGGCAGGCTAATCCTTCCCAACCTCTCCTGGATTCTCCTGATATTCCTGCTCACGCCCACGCTAGCCCTGGCAGGGATAGGCATCACTGTAATCATTTCCGCAAGGGTCAAGGGCTTCAGGGAGGCCCAGCAGATAAGCGCGATAATGGTCCTTCCCATCCTCTTCATATTCTTCGGCCAGGCCTCCGGCCTTTTATTCCTAGGCCCCCTAAACATCATCCTGATAACAGCAGCCCTTGCTCTCCTTGACTTCCTGATATTCCGCCTCGGCCTTGGAATGTTCAGGAGAGAGGAGATACTAGCGAAGCTGTGATGGGACTATTTCTTAACGATAGTACAAATATAAATAAAGTTCAATAACAAAGGAAGCTGAGATTGAAAGCGTCCTATGACGCCTTCTTTCGCGAATCGCCTCCGTAGCTCAGTTTGGATAGAGCGCCAGCCTTCTAATCGGATTTAGAAGATTCTAGGTTTCCAAGAAACCGATGAGAGAAGCAAGCTGGAAGTCGCGGGTTCAAAGGCACTGCTGATGCAGGCGCATTCAGCAGAGCTGAACGTCCCGTCGGGGGCATGCGGTTACCCTTTTTAAGCCGGCAATGCGTAATTTTATTATGGCCAAGAAGAGAGCTCGCAAGGTTTCCGCCAAGAACGTGGACCATTTCGCGGAAGAGGTTGGGGACTTGGGAGAGAGAATCGGGAAGAGGTTCGAGGAGAAAGGGGAGAGTTGGGACAGCTGGTTCCACAGGACATTCGGCGTTGTGGGGCCGCTGATTTCAAGCGTGTTCGCGCTCGTGATTTTTGCTTTGATAATATGGGTTATAGGGATTGTCAATTTTTCAGGCAGCTCGTTCCTGCTCACAATCAGGTCATTCCTCATGACAAACATCGGGCTGTTCTTTTTGATATTCCTTTTCTTCTCGTATGCGTCATACCTGTCGAAAGCCAGCCGCACGGCATATACTCCATTCTCTCCGCTGGTCTTGGCTGTCGGAATCGGGATTGCGCTCTGGATTATTGGCAATATATTCAGCATGGTAGGCGGCTACGCAGGAGTCCTCGTGCTCTCACAGGCAGGGCTGTTCCTGACAGGAAACGGCCTGTTCCAGTTATTCTTCGTGGTGCTGCTAATAGGATACGCGGTCTATTTTGTGAGGGCCTCTCTTGGCATGCCTGCTGAAAAGGAGGAGAGGATTGTTATGAAAAAAGCAGTTTCTTCCAAGGCTTCTAAAAAAGAACCTGAGGCAGAAGTCCGCAGGCTCTACAGGTCAGGAAAGGACAGGATTCTCGGCGGGGTGTGCGGCGGTATTGCAGAATACCTGGGCGTGGATCCTGTGATAATCAGGCTTCTCTGGGTCATCTCGATATTCGCATGGGGATTCGGGATTCTTGCATACATAATAGCGTGGATAATAATCCCGAGGAATCCTGACCACAAATGGAAGTGAGAGAACAGCCTCACATTCTCTTCTCCACAACCGTCCTTCTGGGAATGAATCCCTCTCCCCTGAAGAATTCCAGGGATTGCCCGTTCGTGTTCGTGACTGTGGCCTTTATGCACCTTATTCCTGCTGAAAGGAACCACTTCTCTGCGGAATCAAGGAGAGCCTTCCCGACACCGTGGTTCCTGTGATTTTTCTCCACGAAGATTATGTTTATGTAGCCATATCTGCCGAAGGAACCGGATTTGGGCCGGAACTCTATGAAGCCTACAGCTCTGCCTCCGGCCTCGGCCACCTTTATTGTTCCCGGATATTTTTTCAAGTGGAACAGCATGGACTTTCTGGAGTGTTCCTTATCCATTTTCAAGCCAGGAAAGCTTATGCAGGCTGTTTCTTCCCTATGCTTGAGAATCTTCTCCGTATCGCTTGGGATGAAATCCCTTACTGTTATTTTTCCTTTCATATTTCGATTGAAGGCGGCACGGCCGCCTTCCTTCCTTCCTTATATCACCGCCAGAGAGATTGCGAGACCTGTCATTATCGGGATGAGCAGGTTGTCATCAAACAAACCGTTGAATTTTGATTTTGAGATTATCTTCCATTCAGGAAGGAGTTCTGCAAGAGTTGCTGCTACCGCGCTTATGATGGCTACAAAAGGACTGAACAAGAACAGGCACACGAAAAATGCAGCCACGAAAAATGTTGTACTGCCTTCGAAGGTTTTTTTGCCGAGAATGATATGCCTCCCAAACTTCTTCCCTATTATTGTGGACAGGGAGTCTGAAATCGCAAGGGTGGCTCCGGCAACAGAGGCTATATTCAAGGGAAATAAGAGAAAGGCGAGGCCTGCCCCGAAATAGAACCAGAAAGCGCCGGCGAAAGGTCGCTTGGATTCTTTCCTCTCAAGCATGAACGCAAAATCCCTTAACTTGCACTCTATTCTGGAAAGTAAGGTATTGTGATTCTTCCCGCACTTGCTCACATATTCGGAATAAACTAAGAAGAGAAATGCAGCCAGCATGAATAAGATCCCCACGAGCATTTTGTCTATAAACTGGGCAAGAGCTATGAAAAAAAGTCCGCTCAAGTGAACAAGCTGCCTCAGAATCTCGGATTCTCGCTTGAAGTCGGATTCACTTGAAAGGTGTCTCTTGACACCTTCAGTCTCAGGTTTGCCTTCTATCTTTTTTTCCATGCTTATATTATGGGGTTCGGATTTTTATGCCCGGTTTCTCATGTCGGGAACCAGCCTGTTTTTGCAAGGAAAAGGAAAATCGCGACCGCTGCAAAGGACATTATAAGCGAATGCTTGATTCCTGATATCGGTGAGTTCTCACCAAGCTGGCCTGCTATCAGGCCTGTGAAAATTCCCTGCACAAGAACAACAGAGAAGAATATTGCGACATAGTAGCATGTCAGCGGCGTGCTTACTGACAGCACAGCGCATATGCCTGAGAAAAACCCGCAAGGGAATATCAGACCCCCTTCGCATGGGTTTACGAAAGCAAATCCACCAATACCTACGCTTGCTGATGCTTGCGATTGCAGCATGGGAACCATCACATAGATTATCATGACAGATATGCCAAGGAATATGAAGAACAGCCCGTACATTATCATGACCTGCTCCCTTACAAGAGACCCTCTTTCAGCCTCCGCTTCTTTAAGCATGAGTATGTCTTTGGCAACAGAATCCAGGGTATCCGGGATGCTTCCGCCGCTCTCATAGGACTGTCTTATTATGCTCATGGCTTCGAGTATTATTTTTGAATCCTTTACGCTTTTCTGGAAAATATCCATAACCCTGAGGAAGGATGTTCCCCAGCTGAGGCGATTGTGCATCTTCTGGACTTCTGCTGTGAGCTTCCCGTAGTTCGCTTTTGCAGCAATCCCTATGCACTCAGGAAGTGACATGCCTGAACGGCTCGAGTCCGCCAGGTCCCTTACAAAATTGGGGAACTGCTCCTCCACGCTCTTTATCCAG
>JBGPBG010000003.1:0-16175 GCA_041481105.1 Candidatus Aenigmatarchaeota archaeon | reverse complement strand
GCCGTTGTTGTAAATCTCGAGCCATTCGTGGTTATCATCACTTCCTTTTCCTTTTGGAATATCATAGTATATCTCAGAAAAAACCACGCTCTGTCTGGGGCAGTCCGAATCCTCCAAATATGTGCAGTTTCCGGGGCAGCAGCCGTCTGGAATGCACTCTGTCTTCGGGAGACAGGAGCATGATTCGTTGTCGGGGGTTTCGCATACTCCACAATCCAGGTCGCATTTGCAATCCCTTTGGCAAGCGCTCCAGTTCTCTCCTTCCTCGCATTCCCCATTCCCGCAGCATGGGATTATTTGCTTATGCGTGCATTCATAATCTGTCTCTTCCGAGCATGAGTCGGAAGTGCAGGAATTGTTGTCTTCGCAGGAAGGGCATTCCTTCTCAAGCGATTCGTTTTGTGTGTTTGTCTCTTCGGAAGTTATTTCTTCTGATGTTGTGTTCTCTTCTGGGTTTTCTGCAGCCGCTTCATCTTGTGTTTTGTTCTCCTCTGAGAGATTCTCGGCTTGGGATTTTTCAAATTCTTCAAACTCTTTGTGGAGTTCGTCTATGGTCTCCTGGACAGGTGTTTGCTGTGAATTTTCAGGTATTCCGAGTTTTGTCGTTTCTGCCACGTTTCCTGTGTTTGTTGTGCACCCTGAAACCAGAAGAAGGAGCGAAAGAATCAGCAGCGCAAAAACCTTATCCATGAGAATAATTGTTCGCACCCCTATTTATTGGATGTTTAAACATGGCGAGGCGTATCTGTTTCTAAAGCGGACCCGGTGGGATATTCGTTAGAAGTCGCCAAGAGGCGACTTCATTCTCACTTCGAACCCACGACCTACAGCTTAGGAGGCTGCCGCTCTATCCATACTGAGCTACGGGCCCGTGCATTTCGATAATAGACTTCGGTTTGATATATATTTATCTCTGCCTTACAGAATAATTAACATGACCCGGATAATTGCCGTGGCAAGCGGCAAGGGCGGGGTTGGCAAAACCACGGTTGTTTCAAATCTTGCGGCAGCTCTTTCTCATTTCAGGAAATCTGTTGTCGCGATAGATGCCAACCTCACAACCTCAAACCTTGGTCTGCATCTCGGGATTCCTCTTTATCCTGTGACCCTGAATGATGTGCTCAACGGCAGGGCAAAGGTCAAGGATGCGCTTTACTATCATTCTGCAGGATTCAGGGTCATACCAGGAGATGTTTCCCTCTCAAGGCTCATGGTTCCGCAATCGAACAGACTTCTGGACGTGTTTTACAAACTTGCTGGTGATGCTGATTTTGTTCTCATAGATACGGCTGCTGGCCTTGGAAAAGAGGCGCAGACAACAATAAAGGCTGCAGATGAAGTGATAACAGTCACAAATCCTGAGATGCCTGCACTGACAGACGCGCTAAAGCTTTCAAGGGTCGCGAGGAATTTCGAGACGGACAATGTGGGAGTGATTGTTAACAGGATAAAGAACATGCCCCATGAGGTTCCTGTGGAAAGGATACAGGAGTTCCTCGGCCTTCCTGTCATAGGGAGGGTGCATGAGGATCACAACGTAGGGAGATCCATTGCGAATCGCCAGCCTGTCGTTTTGTACAGGCCGAATTCCATATCGGCCCAGCAGATAAAGTCGATAGCTGCGACCCTTATCGGGGAGAAGTATGTGATGAGAAGGCCTGTCACAGACAGGTTCTTCGGATGGCTGAGATACTGAATTCAAATATCGAAAATCTTCTGCAGATCAAGCTCGAACGCTGAGACAGGATTGTTCAGCTCGAAATTCACAAGGACTTTTGGATTAATCTCGCCGAAAATCCCCAGAAGCTCCTGTTTTCCTGGAAGGAATATCGCCCCGCACCTTCCTGGTATGAAGCTCTCATGCTTGCAGTGTTTCGTCTCCCACTTCGCCCCGAAACTCTCCTTTATCGCATTTAGGATGGAGATTATTTCCGAGAGTGAGGCTTGTGAATGGGCTATCACTCCTGACAGTTTCCTCACATTAGATGCGGAGGTTTCGGATTTATCTGGAATGATGCAGTCTGCTACCTCAAAAATCCTCTGCGGGAATCTTCTGTGCTTGTTTGAGCGCAGATTCTCCATAATGCTTGGAAGGAGCCATCTTCTGCATGCGGAATATTCCTGGGAGACTGGATTCTCAATTTCTGCCACTGGTTCTGGTTTTGCATTCATTTTTGTGAACTGCTTCTCCTTGGAGGTAAGAGTGTAATTGATAACCTCCTGGAATCCGAGGCCAATCATAAGCTCCCTTACACGGTTTGAGAATTCCTCTGTTCTGTTCGCCTCGCCTGTTGTGGGGAGCTTTGGTACTTCAGGGATTATGTCAAAAAATCCGTATGCTATCCCTATATCCTCCATTATGTCAACTGGATGAAGTATGTCCGCCCTGAAAGCGGGAACAAGAACCTCGGCAACGCTCTTTTTTAGGGTCACTCCGTAACCCATCCTTTCAAGCAGATTCGCAATCTCCTTGTTGCTTATCTCCAGGCCGAGAAGCTTCCTTGCCTCGTCTGCGTCAACTTCAATAAGCCTTGGTGAAAGGTCTGGCCTGAGTTTTCCTCCCAGGCTTACGGCCTCTATCTTCCCTCCTCTTTTTTCAAGGGCTGTCACGAGTATGTTCAGGCAGTGGTTTATGAGACGCTCATTGGGGCCTGTTATGTCCATGAATAGGTCAGTCGTCCCTTCAGTCACCTTTGTGAGCTCCCCGTTTATTATGGGAGGGAATGAGAGCACGCGATTCTTGGAGTCAACTATTATTGGCCATTTCCTGGCTCCCCTGACAAGGTGCGAGTACTGGATTCCCTTTGGATGGGTCTTGATTATCTGCATGAGGTTCATTTTCCTGCTCGAATTGAGCGGGATGAATTCTATCTCCTCGGGAAGGATCTCCTTGTAATAGAAAGGCGGACTCACCTTCGAAACATCATGAAGGCCTATCGCGACTTTTTTCCTGTCCCGACCTAGTGTGAAGTCAAGCGTCTCCTGCAGCTGCATGATGGATTTTATCATTTCATTGCTCATGCGCACGTTTCTTACGACACCGCATGTTATGAAAGGCCTGAGGGAGACTTTTGAAGGTATAATCTCTATTTGTGGTTTTGAAATGCTTGTCTTTGCAAGGCCTGTATTTATGCCCAGCCAGCTGCTGATCTGCCTTGCCATGCCCTCAGTCGAGAACAGGTCGGGCCTGTCAGGAGTGACTTCTATCTTTATCTCTTCGTTCCACTCTTCTATGCTGAGCTTGTTCAGGGGGAGAATCCTCTTGAGCTCTTCGTCTGTTATCTTCCTCCCTATCAGGGACTTCAGGTCATCCGAATTCACTGTTATGATGGGCATGTTAGTTTGAAGGCGTCTGCAGACGACTTCCCTCCTTTAATATACAATTCTCCTGTTCTTGAGCCATTCCAGATCGTGGTTAAACAGATCGCGCATGTCTGTTATTCCGAGCTTTATCATGGCCAGCCTTCCGAAACCTATCCCCCACGCAAGAACAGGCGCATTCACTCCGAGCGGCTGCGTCACCTCTGGCCTGAATATTCCTGAGCCTGCCAGCTCCACCCATTTCCCGTTCACAAGCCCGTCCATCTCAACAGAGGGCTCTGTAAAGGGAAAATAGCCTGGCCGGAATCGGACTTCCTTTGCCCCCGCTATCTCCTTCCCGAAAATCCTGAGGTAGCCCAGAAGGTGGCGGAGGTTCATCCCCTCTCCCACAACAATGCCCTCGCACTGATGAAACTCGAAAGAGTGTGTAGCGTCAATGACATCAGGTCTGAAGTTCCTGTCTATTGTGAAGAACTTCCCGTATCTCGCGCCTGCCCCTAGGGTGCGGGCTGAGACCGCTGTTGTCTGGGAGCGTAATACCAGACGGAGCGTCTGCTCCTGATTCCATGAGCCCCATCCGGATGAGCCTGTTGTCCATCCGTTCTTGTGCGTCTCGGACACCCTTTTTATCAGGAGGCTGTCTTTTACAAAGCCTTTCTTCAGGTTCTTGATCCTGAAGACGTCATGTATCCCCCTTGCGGGATGGTCCTGGGGCATGAAAAGCACGTCAGAATTCCAGAACTCCAGCTCTACATAAGGGCCTTTTACCTCTTTGAACCCCAATGCTATTAGCTTCTGTCGCGTGTAGTTTATGAACTGGGTATAAGGATGCATCTTTGCAGGGACTGCTGTAGGAACTGGCGTGCTTATGTCATAAGGCCTGAACTCCTTCTCCCTCCATTTTCCTGTCTTCAGGTCCTGCGGGGTTAGCTGGCCTATCTCCTCCCTGGCTGTTGCGAGCTGGGGGATGAGCTCTCTGCCTGCTGGCGTGAGGGTGAATATCTTCTCCTTCAGTTCTGTGACTGTTACGAGCTTCCTTGCCTTGAGCTGGACAAGCACATTCTCGTCGTGGGTTTCCCCTGTATCCAGCGCTTTCTCAAAATCAGTCTTTCTGGAAAGGGCTGACTTCCCCTCTTTCGTGACTGTTATCTTTCCTCTGTCAATCTCTATCCATCCGTTCCTTTTGGCCCATGCGAGCGCGATTGTGAGCCCAGTGACTTTTTTCCTGAGCTCTTCCAGGCTCTGCTCTTTCTCGCATGCTTTCAGGAGGTTTTTCTCAGGAAGGCCGTTCTTTGTGTAATTCTTTCCTTCGGGAGTCAGTGATATCCTGAACTCCTTCTTGTCGTTGTATTCAATAAGCCCTTTCAGCTTAAGCCACAGTCCAGCCTTGTTCACAGCAGCCTTCTGGAGTCCTGTTTCCTTCGCTATCGCCTCGTCTGTCGCTTCCCCTGATTTCAAGGACAGCAGAACGAGCCTCTCCTGTGGATGGAGTTTCCTCGCCAAATCAGCAGACATACTAGTCACTTGGAATGTTGTTATTTATTGTTTTGCAGCCAAAAATAACCATGGCTTGGTCGGATATATGGAGAAGCGTTGAGGATGCGCGGTTCCGGGGGGAGACCTACAGATGGTTCTTCTACAAGACCCTTCTTGGGAATTATGATTTCCTGAACAAAAAAATACTTGAGATAGGCTGCGGGACAGGTATAAACTCCGTGTTAATGGCGAAGGAAGGGGCGCGTGTCACGCTTCTGGATTCCTCAAAAGAAGCTCTGGGGATAGCGAAAAATCTTCTTGACAAGTTCTCGCTCCAGGGAGAGCTGGTGTGCAGGGATGCCTTTTACCATGGTTTCGAGGGTTAATTCGACCTCGTGCACTCGGAAGGCGTTGTGGAGCATTTCAGGGGGGAATTCAGGCAGGAGATCGTGGATGCGCACTCGAATGCTGTAAAGCGGGGAGGCAAAGTCCTCATAATAGCCCCGAACATGAAATGCCCGCCATACAGGATTGGCAAATTCCTTGCGGAAAAAACAGGGACCTGGATATACGGGAATGAATATCCCTACAGCAAAAGGGAGCTTGGGTTCAGGATGGAAAAATCCGGGCTCGCGATTGAGATTATACAGGGAGCTGAGGCCGCTTTCTCTCCCGGATGGATTCTTTCCCCGCTGTGGCAGAAGTCAAGCTCTTTGCTGAAGAAAACTTTTGTATCCGCGAACAGGGGCATTGTGCGCATGAACTACGGAAGTCATTTTCTGAATGATTGGGGTGTGGTTATCGGGGCTGTGGGGAGGAAGCGCTAGAGATTCCTTCTTTCGCAAATCAGCATTTCCAGTCGTCCAGATTCATCTCCTTCTTGCTGAAGCGTCTCTGCGAAAAGCCTGAGAGCATCCCCCTGAAGTAGAAGAATATCACGAGCGGGTAATAGAAGAAAAGGTATGGGATGAGCAGGAGCACGTCCTGTGTCCTTTCTTTTTCCCTCCATGTGATTATCGTGAGGTGACCCAGGGTTCCTGTCACGAGCACGGCAAATCCATAGAACAGCGGGATTGCCAGGATTGTCATTATGAGCGCAACGCTGGTAAACGAGTATGAGTACAGAGCGAAAAGGAACATCAACGGAATCAAAAAGTACAGCTGCCAGAATAGGATTCCGAGAATCCCGAACAAAAGGAAGATGTATGGAAAGTAATGGAGGGAGAACTGGCTGTTCTTGGAGTATGTGGATCTGTAATTGAGAAGAGAGTATGCTGAGCCCTTGCCCCACCTAACTCTCTGGCTCTTGAGCTCGCTTATGCTCTCGGCCTCTTTCGTATGCACAACCGCGGAAGGTTCATATTGGATTTTGTATCCTGCCTCCAGGGTCTTCCCCGCAAAATCAACATCCTCTATGAGCGTTTTGGACCAGCCTCCCACGCTCTTGAAGAAGCTCCTGCGTATTGCAATCCCGCAGCCGCGGAAGGAAATCATGGAGCCGAAGAACATGTCCATCTTGAAAAGGGAGGAGTTGAACTTGTTCTCGAGCGAGGCGAGCTTCGGGAGGATGCGCTTGCTTTCCTGGGAAACGTATTTTGGAGATACGACTGCTATGTCTGGTTTCGTGAACCACGGAATGATTTTTGAGATAGCATCTTTCTCTATGACGGTATCTGCATCAAGGAAGAACAGCACCTCGCCTTTCGTGCGCTTGACAGCGTTGTTCAGGGCGAGCCATTTCCCCAGCCTTTTCCTGTTCTGGATTATCCGCACTCCAAGCTCCCTGCATATCCTTGGCACATTGTCAGGGCAGTCATTAACAACGAGAATCTCCTTTCGCCTGTAGGAGACTGCCTTGGCGGATTTTATGGTCTCCCTTATGGTCTTCTCGGACTTGTATGCGGGAATTATTATTGATACGAGAGGATGGTAGCCCTTGACCCTTGGCCTGGTCAAAGTGGATTCCCACCTCCAGCCTAGGAACCAGAAAACGGCCGCAAGGGAAACGAGGGCTATTATAATCGCTAACCACAGCTCTAATATCATGGTTTATAATTGGCTTCTGCATTCTTTAAATCCGTTGTCTGAAAGCCGGCAAAGCTTGCGCCTTTCGGAGGAATCGCTTTTAAAATGCATTTACCAATCTAATTTAGTGGTTTTGATGGAGGACAAAACGGAAGCGATACTGGATATAGCCAAGAGGAGGGGATTCTTCTGGCAGAACTCCCTGATACACGGAGCCATGGCCGGGTTTTATGATTATGCGCATCTCGGATGCCTGCTGAAGAACAAGTGGCAGGATATCTGGAGGGATTTCTTCATAGGAATGGATGACAATTTCTATGAGATATCCGTCTGCCACATCATGCCGGAGCACGTCTTCAAGGCCTCTGGCCATCTCGCCTCCTTCGTGGACCCGGTGGTAAGATGCAGGAAATGCGGGAACACCGAAAGGGCTGACCACATAATAGAGGATGCGCTCAAGGAGAATTTCGAGGGGGCTTCGCTGGAAAAAATGACAGAGATCATAAAGGAGCACAACATAAGGTGCCCCAAGTGCAAGGGCCCTCTGGAGGAGACTGGAATCCTGAACATGATGTTCCCTGTGAATGTGGGGACGGGAGAGGGGGTCAGGAAGGCGTACCTGAGCCCGGAGACCGCCCAGGGCGCCTACGTAAACTTCAAGCTCGAGTTCGAGTGCCTTCGCAGGAAGCTTCCGATGGGCCTCGCGATAATAGGGAAGGCGTACAGGAACGAGATTTCTCCCAGAAATGTGCTCATCCGCCAGAGGGAGTTCACGCAGGCCGAGCTCCAGATATTCTTTGACCCGGACGCCATAACTGACCATCCTAAATTCCATGAGGTGGAGAACTATTCGATTAGGGTTTTCCCTGAAAAAAATAGGGGATCCGGGAGGATAGAGGAGATTCCTGCGAAAGATGTTGTGGCTAAGCTCGGAATGCCGAAGTTCTATGTTTACTATATGGCTAAAATCCAGCAGTTCTACCTGGATGTTCTCAGGCTTCCGAAAGAGATATTCAGGTTCAGGCAGCTCTCTGACGAGGAGAAGGCCTTCTACAACAAGTACCACTGGGACATAGAGCTCAACCTGGAGAGCCTCGGAGGCTTCAAGGAGGTCGCGGGGCTTCACTACAGGACTGACCATGATTTACTGGGACATCAGAAGGTCTCGAGTGAGAGCGTGGAGGTGAACATGGAGGGAAAGAAGTTCATCCCTCATGTCCTGGAGCTCAGCTTCGGGGTGGACAGGAACATTTACGCGCTTTTCGAACTCTCCATAACGGAGGAGAAGGTAGGAAATGAAGAACGGTCTGTCCTGAAATTCCCGAAGATTGTGTCCCCACAGGATGCGGGAATCTTCCCTCTTGTGAACAAGGACGGCCTGCCTGAGAAGGCTAGGGAAATCCAGAACCTCCTGAAGGAGCACGGATTCGTCGTATTCTATGACCAATCCGGAAGCATAGGTAGGCGGTACAGGAGAATAGACGAGATAGGGGTGGCTGCTGGGATAACCATAGATTATGACACCCTGAAGAATCATGACGTCACCCTTCGAGACCGAGACTCCATGAAGCAGGTCAGGGTGAAGATAAGCGACTTGCCGGACGTGCTCAAGCGGTTCCTGCACGGGGAGGAACTGGAGAAGCTGGGGAAGGCGCTTAAGCAATGATTAAGCGCGCTTAATCACATCCTAATCGTTTGAAGGCGGCCAAGCCGCCTTCTTTCTCAGTCGTACATCTTCCTGAAGAACTTGTCCTTTATCAGCGTGGCTATGGCCACTGTGCTTGATACTGCTCCTATTTCTATCCAGTCCATAAGGTCGAGAGGAACGGTCTCGAAAGCTGGTTGGAGGAACGGGGTGTAGATAACGACAAGCTGAAGAGCAATCGTGCTGGCTATCGCGAGCAGGAGCTTGCGGTTGGAGAATATGCCCACTTTGTATTTGGCACGCACGGACAGTGCCCGCACCATCTCAAAAATCACAATAGCTGTGAAGGCCACTGTTATTGCTTTTATCCCCCCTGAAGGAAGGTTGTAGGCAAAAAGCCCCAAAGTGCCTATCAGCATTATCACTCCCACTATGCACATGTCTATGAACATGCCTTTGGAAAGGATGTTCTCCTTGGGGTCTCTTGGAGGCCGGCTCATCAGGTCTTTGGAGGGAGGGTCCACGCCAAGGGCTAGCGCGGGAAGCCCGTCTGTTAGAAGGTTTATCCATAACAGCTGGATTGCTGTCAGGGGAAGGAGCACCATGCCTGTAGCAGGGTCTCTGAAACCTATGAGCATGGCAATGAAAACTATGAGCACTTCGCCAAGGTTACAGGAGAGCAGGTAATCGATGAACTTCTTTATGTTGTCATAAACCTGGCGGCCTCCCTTCACGGCTGCCACTATGCTGGAAAAATTGTCATCCGCCAAGACCATGTCTGAGGCCTCTTTCGCCACATCAGTCCCGTTCATGCCCATGGCCACGCCTATGTCAGACTTCTTGAGGGCAGGAGCGTCATTCACCCCGTCGCCTGTCATGGCTATTATGTGGCCTTTCTTCTTGAACGCGTCCACTATGCGCACTTTGTGCTCGGGATTCACGCGCGCGTAAACCCTCACCTGCTCCACGATTTCGTCGAGCTGCTGGTCACTCATTTTGTCCAATTCTTCGCCGGTTATCGCCCTTTCCTCGGGATTGTCTATTATCTTAATCTCCTTTGCGATTGCGACTGCTGTGTTCAGGTGGTCTCCAGTAATCATCACGACCTTTATCCCGGCATTCCTGCATGTGGCTATGTCATTCGCGACAGTCTCGCGCGGCGGGTCTATCATCCCCACAAGCCCCAGGAAGGTGAGGCCGCTTTCTATGGATTTTTCCTTGGAGTTCACTTCTTTGTAAGCTATTGCCAGAACCCTCAGCGCGTCTTTCGTGAGAGACTGGTTCGCGTCGAGGATCTTCCTCCTGTCTCCAGGCGTGAGCTTCTTCGGCTTTCCGTTTGAGTAGGAATGCGTGCACAGGGAAAGGATCTTTTCGGGGGCGCCTTTCACGCAGGCTATTGTTTTTTTCTGCGGGGTTGCATGAACCGTGGTCATCATCTTCCTTTCGGATGTGAATGGTATCTCCTTCTTCCTTGGGAATCCCGCCAGGGAGAGGCCTGCTTTCTGTGATGCCACTATTAAAGCGCCCTCTGTCGGGTCTCCCACTATCTTGAAAGTGTCATTGCTTGTTTCCAGTTCCGCGTTGTTGCAGAGAGCTGCTGTCCTTAGTATCAGCTCAAGCGCCTTATCCTTGGAGGGTGAGATTTCCTTATCGCAGGCGAGGAACCTGCCTTCAGGTTTGTAGCCTTCCCCTGTGACTGATATTGTTGTCCCATCATGCCATATCTTGCGCACGGTCATCTCATTCTTGGTCAGTGTGCCTGTCTTGTCTGAACAAATAACAGTGGTGGAGCCTAGACTCTCGACAGCTGGAAGCTTCCTTATTATTGCATTATTTTTGGAGAGCTTCTGGAGGCCTAATGCAAGTGTTATCGTGACTATGGCTGGAAGGCCTTCGGGTATCGCGGCAACCGCAAGGGCTATTCCTATTATTATCATGGTCAGTATAGGCTCGCCTCTCAATACACCTGTAAGGATAACTATGCCGCATATGGCCATTATCATTATCCCCAGCTTCTTCCCGAAAACGCCCAGCTTTTTCTGGAGAGGCGTGTCCTCTTCTCCTGCTTCCTGGATTGTATGGGCAATCTTGCCCATCTCGCTCTTCATTCCGGTTTCCACCACAACCCCTATGCCTCTGCCGTAGGTCACAACAGTCCCCATCCAGGCAATGTTCTTCCTTTCTGCAAGGACCGTGTTCCTGAAAATCTCTGTTTTTTTCGTGACAGGGGCGGATTCCCCTGTTATTATTGATTCATCTATCTGCAGGTCTGTTACCTCAAGAATCCGGAGATCTGCAGGGACTTTGGTCCCCTGCTCAAGTATTACAATATCGCCGGGAACGAGGAGCTTGCTAGCTATGGTTTGCTTCTTTCCATCACGCAAGACTATGGATTCTGGGGAGGACAGCTTCTTCAGCGCCTCTATTGTTTTTTCTGCCTTGTATTCCTGGAAGAACCCAAAAATCGCGTTAAGTATTACTATCGCTATAATCGCTGCTGCGTCAAGGACCTCGCCTATGGCTGCGGAGAAAATGGTGGCGCCTATAAGGATAATCACGAGAATGCTTTTGAATTGGTTAAGGAAGATTTCTATCGGGCTAATCTTCTTCTCTTCCTTCAGCTCGTTCGTGCCGTATTTCAGGAGCCTGGCCTGGGCCTCCTGCTCGGAAAGGCCTTTCTCGCTGGTCTGAAGCTCCTTTAGAACTTGTTTTGCCTCCAGCTCGTTCCACCCGACTGCCATAATAATAGATGGTGTGACTGGCTTATATTTCGGGATTGAAATTTAGTTTGAAGGTGTCGCTGGGCACCTTCTTTCCAAGAATCAATCAGCGATGATGGTGCTCTTCCTTCAATCGCAGAATCGCTTCCGCTATGTCATTCGTTTCGTCAAGGACGCGCTTGGCCTCATCGTGGGAGACGCCTGCCTTCTCAGCAACAATCTCCACGTCCCCCTCGTCTGATTCTTCTTCATCGTCCTTCTCGCTGACGTCCCCTGTTATCTGGAAGGTGTCCTGCCCCATCACATTTATCCTGGAGACCTGTGGGTTGTCTATTATTATCTCCTCGCCTGACTGGAGCTTTATTATAACCTGCTCGGCGTCTATGCTCTCCATCTTCATGCCGAGCTGCTTGGCCATCTTCTCCATCTGCTTGGGGTTGAGCTTCATAATGTCACTGATAAGTTTTGTGGAAGTGGTTTAAAAAAGCGTATGAAGGCGAACTAAAAAGTTCGTCTTCTTTCCAAGCCGCTGGTGCAAAACCTCGTTTCCAAAATATATTCTCTCCTTTGGAATGTCCTTTTATTAGTTGGAGACAAAACAAGTGTGTTCAAAATTCTTAGTGGACTAAAGCGTATGAGCGCAGGAACAAATGGCTGGAAGGTGCCTGCAGGCGCCTTCTTTCCAGGAATAGGGTGTTGGGATGGAGATACAGATACTGGATGTAGACTACGTGACCTTGAACGAGGACCCTATCATAAGGATTTTCGGCAAGACTCCTGAAGGGAAGACTGTGTGCGCTTTTTATGAGGGATACAAGCCGTATTTTTATTCAGACTGCAATCCAGAGGTCCTGAAGATACTTGACCCTGAAAAGGAGAGCCAGGTCATAAGCATAGAGTCCGTCAAGCGAACTGCTGTAATGGGTTACCAGGGGCCCAAGGACTTCTACAAGATAACACTGCACAACCCCGCAAAAACGCCTGAGCTCAGGGACAAGATAAAGGCCAGGGACATAAAAACATACGAGGCTGACATACTGTTCAAGTACAGGTTCATGAATGACATGGATTTGGGGAGCCTTGTGTGGGTAAAGCTTGATACCGAGCCGGCAAAAACAGGTACTGTAAGCGTGGATAGTTGTGTAAGGATTAAGGAAATCAGAAATGTAAAATCAGGATATGAGGCGCCGCTCAGATACATGGCCTTGGATATAGAATGCGTTCCGTTGAAGAAGGGCACTGTTCCTGAGGCTGAGAAAGACCCTGTTGTCATGATATCCCTTGCTTTCAGCACACCGTTCCGTGGGAAGGATATCCTGGTTCTTGCCACCAGGACTGATGGTGATGTCATAAGCTTTGACTCTGAGAAAGAGATGATGGAAGAATTTGTGAATATAATATATGAGTATGACCCTGATATAATCACCGGATTCAACATAAACAATTTTGACATGCCCTACATCCTGGAAAGAATGCGAAGGAACAGGATTCCCTCGGTTTTTGGAAGGTGCAGACAGAAGCGCACTATTGCCAGGAAGATAATGACAAGATACAAGATTTCCATAACAGGAAGGGTGGTTGTGGACAGCTATGATATCGTGAAAAAGGACTTTTCCCTTGTGAGGTACGGCCTGGATTTTGTGGCGCAGAGCCTCCTGAAGCAGAACAAGGTGGATGTCAAGCATTCGGAAATACAGAAGCTCTGGACCGGGAGCCATGAGGATTACAAGAGGCTGGTTGCCTATGCTGCAAATGATGCCAAGCTTGCGCTGGATCTTGTGCTCAAGCTGAACCTCATAGACAAGTATGCCGCTCTCTCCAAGGTTTCCGGAACGCTGCTGCAAGATACGCTTGACAGTGGTGAAACCACAAGGATAGAGAACTTCCTTCTCAAGGAGTTTAACAAGCGGGGCTACATTCTCCCATGCAAGCCAGAACCTTTGGATGTGGACAGAAGGGAGGCTGTTATGGGAAGGGATCTTAAAGGCGGGTTTGTGCTTGAGCCGGATAAGCGATTGCATTCATATGTGGGTGTATTTGATTTCAAGTCCATGTACCCGTCCATAATAAGGACTTATAATGTCTGTCCGACCACCATACTCAAGGGTGTGGATGTTGAGAATCCGATAGTGAGTCCTCTGGGAACGAAATTCACGCCAAAGGAGCTGAGGAGCGGGATAATCCCCGGGATACTTGAGGGGCTGATGGACAAGAGGCAGGGTGTCAGGAAGGCTATGAAATCCGTAAAGGATCCTGCTAAAAAACGCCTCCTGAATGCAGAACAGTACGCTCTGAAGATAATGGCTAACGCCTTCTACGGCCACATGGGTTATGCAAGGGCAAGAATATATGACCTTGATATAGCGAATACCATAACTTTCACCGGAAGGTACACAATCCAGAAGACCAAGGATATAATAGAGAAGGAACTTGGGTATGCGGTTGTTTATGGAGACACTGATTCTGTTTTTGTCAAGATGAATGAGGAGGATATGGAGAAGATACGTGTGATAGGGGACAAGATAGCCAAGCATGTTTCTGACCAGCTGCCTGGGGTGATGGAGCTCCAGTTTGAGAAGGTTTTCAAGCGCTTCCTGCCGCTCACCAAGAAGCGGTACATGGCATGGAGTTTTGAGCCGACGGCTGAGGGGTGGAGCGAGAAGATAGAGATGAAAGGGATAGAGACGGTGCGGAGGGACTGGTGCGGGCTGGTTTCGGAAGCAACGAGGAATGTGATAGAGATTGTCCTCAAGAAGGATGACCCTAAGGCTGCGCTCAAGTATTTCAAATCCGTGATAGATGACCTGCTCAAGAAGAACATACCTCTGGAGAAGCTTGTTATAACAAAAAGCATGAGCAAGCTGCCAAGGAGCTATGCGGGGATGCAGCCTCATATAGAGCTTGTCAAGAAGATGCAGGCAAGGTCAGGGGAGGCGCCTGGGGTAGGCGACAGGATAGGCTATGTGATAGTGAAAGGCACAGGCCTGCTTTCCAAGCGGGCTGAGGACCCCATTTACGTTATGGAGAAGGGACTCGAACTGGATTCACAATACTATATTGAGAACCAGCTCCTTCCTCCGCTGGAGAGGATTTTCGGAGTTTTGGGATTCTCCAAGTCAGAGATACTGGGAAACGGCAAGCAAATGTTCATTTTTGACGCCATCAAGAAACAATCCGTGCCTGAGCCTGCAAGGGAGATTCCCCTCGCGGACTCCACAGGATTCATCTGCCGCAAATGCAATAGGTTCTATCAAAGAATTCCCTTGGTTGGTGTGTGTGAATGTGGGGGTGAGCTTGCTTTCTCCTCCCCGCAGGGCATAGCCGAGACTGTGATTTTAGCGTGACTCTGGTCTCCTGATTCACGCTTATTGACTTATTTTGCGTGAAGCCCGCGTGAACTTCCTTCGGAAGCTAAGGGGTGTCTGCACAGGAAACAGGGGCATTCACGTTACTGTGAACCCTGGTAATTCCGATATGCAGAGGTTATATTCTACCCCTTTGTTTCTTATGGAACTTCATGTTACTTAACAACATGTTCACGCTGGCGCAAGTCCTAAATTCCCAGGAGATGAGAAAACACACCAGTCAGGCCTGAAAAATACAGTATTGTCGGGAATATCAGGAAGCCCATCATGTGGGACCTTTTTATTCCCATTTTTATCACGGCTATCCCCAGAAGCGTTCCTGCAATGGAAATCATGATGCCGAGCGGGCCTGTGAACAGAATAATAGCTGCCAGAAGGAATATTATGATGGAAAGATTGATCTTCCTGTAGCTTACTGAATGGATGCGGGTTATGACAAGGCCTGCTATTTTCAGCGTGAGTACAACCGAAAGCAAGGCGGTTATCAGGGCTATTACCATCAAAACTGTAAGCTCGTTTATGTTGATAGACGGCGTGATCTGGGCCACTGCTGCCATAGCGCCTGAGCGGGTTTTTCCAAGCGTGTAGAAGGCCACGAGCGTGAAGATTATGTTCGCTGCATTTATCCCCCCGAGGGATATCAGGAAGTCTTTTGTCTTCGTTCGGAACGTTTGACCTGTCACCATTGCTGCCTGGGATGAACCAACCCCAGGAAGCAGTCCTGCAAGCATCCCTGCGAACCATCCTGTCGCTGCCCCTTTGATCGGGTTTGCCTGGATTTTGCATGTTTTTTTCTGCTCAGGCAGCTTGGATTTCCCGTAAAAGCTTACTATGAGCCCGCTGAATCCAAAAAGTCCTGTGAGCGCCGGGAAGAGGGACAAGTCGGAAGGCAGTGTGTTGAGGGTTATCATGCCGAAAATCCCCGCAAGCAGGAAAACCAGGAGCGCAAGAATCTTCTTCAGCCCCTGTTCAGTCCAGACCATCCATCCGACAATGGCTATGAGGAGCGCGTGAATGACCGGGTGAATCTGTGAATATATGCCGGGGATTGCGAACAGCAGGACTGGAAGGGTCACTATCGTAAGGATTATCGCCCCGAGCCCTCCTATCGTGGACAGGAAGACTGCCTCATAGCCCCGGCCGTCCATGAGCATCTGGTGGCCTGGAAGGACGGAAAGGCAGCTGTCAGGGTCCGGAGCGCCAAAAAGGATTGAGGGGATGAAATCCAGGAACACGTTCGAAACTGATAGCGCGATTATGAACACAAGGGTATAAATCACGGGGAATCCTGCAAAAAACACAGCCAGCGAGAGGACCAGAACAAAGACCGTGTTGGGATGCAGGCCTGGGAGCAGGCCTGTCAGGATTCCCAGGGCTATCCCTCCTGCCATGAAAAGCAGGATTTCCAGGAACATGGTTGGATTTGGATTTGGGGATAGAAAAGCGATGTTTAAACATAACAGCGTTATAATTATTCCTTGAACTCAACCTTCCCAGTCGCCAGATTAACCTCGGCCGGAACCTTCCCGTCAGAGGACAGAATAATAACGCTCTTGTAGATATCGTTCCAGCGCTCGCTGGAAAGAATCCAGACCACATCCGGAATGGGCTCTATCAGGAAGG
>JBGPBG010000002.1:0-16241 GCA_041481105.1 Candidatus Aenigmatarchaeota archaeon | reverse complement strand
AAGCATAGTATCACTTATAATTTCAATCTCTGCTTTAATATCCGTAAGTCCTCCGCCCCGTGCGCGTCCGAGCCTGTAACTATCTTTGCTCCCATTTTCCTGCACGCTTCTATTAACCGAGGACATTTGTATCTTGGACGTATGTTATTCTCAATGAGCACGTTGTTCTTTATGCAGAGCCTTATTATCTCGTAAACGTCCTTCTCGCAGAGCGGGCATTTCTGGAAGAAAGTTATGGAGTGTGTCCATATGTCCACGTCAGGATTCCTGAGCATGTTCTTAAGCGCACGCTCAAGGTCTTTTTTATCCGAATGAGGGAAGCTGTGGAAGGTGGCAAGAACTATATCGCATTTCTTTAATGTCTCTTGAGAAACGTCCAATCTCCCCTCGCGGTCAAGAACCTTTGCCTCGCAGCCCACAAGAATCCTGAGTTTAGGGAATTTTTTCCTGGCATTCTTCACATCCTTCACAAGCCTGCCGAAATCGTAGGTAAGTCTCTTCCGCACGTGCTCTGTGAAGGCTATCAGTTCCAGGCCATTCTTGTCTGCCTGACGGCACATCTCCATCACACTGTTCCTGCCGTCCGTGTATTTCGTGTGGCAGTGCCAATCTCCCGTGTCCAGATACTTTGAGTACTTCTGCCATTTCGTCATACAATTCCACTAATTTATTAAAATTCTACTCCAAGTTTAAATATGGAGACTCTGGAGTGCATAAAGGCGAGAACTAGCGTGAGGTCTTACAAGCCAGACCCTATTCCGGAGGTATTGCTAAACAAAATTCTTGAGGCTGCTGTAAACGCACCATCTGCGGGAAATATGCAGGACTGGGAGTTTGTCATTGTAAAGGATTCCGGAAACAGGAAAGCCTTGTCAGACGCTGCGCAAGGTCAGATATTTGTTGCCCAGGCCCCTGTTGTTATTGTGGTGTGCTCTGACCTCAAAAGGATTTCTGCTGCGTATGGAAGCCGCGGGGAGAACCTTTATTCCATACAGGATACTGCTGCAGCTGTGCAGAATATCATGCTCGCGGCATGTGATTTGGGTTTGGGAACTTGCTGGGTGGGAGCGTTCAGAGAGGACAAAGTCAGGAGCCTTTTGTCCCTTCCAGAACATGTGAGGCCGCTCGCCATAATCCCTATGGGTTATCCTTCCTCTATCCCCAAGAAGCCAAAACGTTCTGACGGGCATGCCCACAAGGAAAGATACTGATTTATAAATGCTGCTTACATATTTCGAATGACGGTTGGTGTTAACATGGCAAAGGAAAGGATAATGGCAATATTTATCGGTGTTGTGATGGTTATGTCAGCCGCGGGATTCGCGCTGAACAGCGCGATAAACCAGAACCAGAACCAAACCCCGGGATTCAATATTCCGACCATTGTGACAAGGCAGCTCACCACAGAGGAGACTGTCTATGTTTTGCAGAACGGAAGGGTTCTGATAGAATTCCTACAGGCAGACAACTGCACGGACTGCACTGGCAAGATTGCCACTCTTGAGGCATTTGCCCAGAAGCTGAATGAGTTTGTTGTTCTCGAGGAAGTGAAGGCGAATGAGACTTCCATCCAGATTATCGGGGCTGGCGGAAAGATAGAAGACATAGGCAACATGACTTTGAGCGAGCAGAACCTTATGAGCACGTTCTGCGGCATCGCAATAGCCCAGCCGCCGGAATGCCTTATGCCGGAATAGAACTGCTTGAAGGCCTTCATTCTTTGTCCATGATTTTCAGCAGCTTTGAGAGCTCGAGCTTCCCCTGCCCGAGCTGTGGGCTTCCTCCGCCAGAACCTCCAGCCTTCTGGCATATCTCCCTTATCAGCTGACCGGAATTCTTGGACTTGCTCATGCACACAATCTCCCCTGCCTGGTTAGCAAGTATCACAGTCAGAGCTGGCTTCAGCGAGATTATCCCGTTGGCTATCTCTATGAGCATCTTCCTTTCCACAGGGATTATCTCGAATATCTGGCTTCCTTTGGCTTTGGCTATGAGATTTTTGCTCTCTGCTTTCGCGAGGTCCGCCCTCAGCTTTTCAATAATCTTGGCCTGCTCTTTCCATATGGAAAAAATTGTCCTGCAAACATCTGGCAGGGTCTTGCCTGGCTTTGAAAGCAGGGGCCTTACCGTCTCCTCCTGCCAGAGGTAGACCTTCTTCATTCCTAATCGCTCCCTGAGCCTGCTTATCTCTTCCTGATTCTCGCGTATCTCTCGGCTGAACCGCTCTATGGTCTTGGGAAGCATGTTTGAATCGACGGAGAATATCCCGGCCGCCGACTGCATCTCCCTTTGTGCGTTCGCAGCTGAGACATCCTTTACGGAGTCTTTCAGGACGTCTATGGTTTTTATCTTTTCCAGCGTCTCGCGGAAGAGCGACTCCTGACCCTTCTCGAAAACAGAGGCTTTCTTGCCGCATGTGAATTCTATCCTGTTTATCCCGTCCTGTATCCTGTCTGCCCTTATTATCTTTATTGCCTCAATCTCTGCTGCGTTTTGCACATGCGTTCCCGCGCAGGCCTCTGCATCGAATCCTCCGCTTATGCTCACAACCCTTACACTCTTTCCAGGAGAAGCTCCTCCCTGATAGAGCACGAAGCCATATTTGGACTCAGCCTCGCTCCTTGGCATGAACTGCGTGTTAACCTTGAGGTTTCTCTTGACAATCTCGTTCGCTTTCTTCTCTATCTTTTCCTTCTCTTCCTCTGAGAAAGGCTGGTAATGCGTGAAATCTATTCTGGAGGATTCCAGTCCCTTCTTGGCTCCGGCCTGCCATATGTGCTTGCCTAACACGCTTCTTGCAGCCCCTCCAAGTATGTGGGTAGCTGTGTGCATTTTCATTAGCTGATACCTTCTGTCCCAGTCTATTTGCCCCTCCACAGCAGCTCCGGTTTTTATTGGCAGGGATACCTTGTGCAGGATAACCTCGCCTATCTTTTGCGTGTCTATCACTTCAATCCTCTTGCCGTTGGATTTCAGGTATCCTCTATCGCCGGGCTGCCCGCCACCTTCCGGATAAAAGCAGGTTTTGTCAAGAACAGCCCACGTTCCTTTGTTGGTCTTGGCTGCTTTCACAACCTTCGCCCTGAAGTCCGGCTGATACGGGCTGTCATAAAAAATCGTTTCTGTTTTCCTTATCCCGGAAACGTCCATCTTCAGCTCCTCTTCCTCCTCTTCCTCCTCTTCTTTCTTTCCTGTCATGTGCCGGGAGGTCAGGATTGAATAGAAATCCTCCGGGATTGTTATTTCGAGATTCTCGGATTTCGCGACCTTCTCTATGAGCTCAGGTGTTATACCATTAGACGTATAGAGCCTCACCATGGTCTCATCATCTATCCTCCCGCGCTTGGCTTCCTTCTGTATGAGATGCGTGGCTTTTTCCAGGGTTTTTTCATAGCGGTTCTTTTCCACTTCCAGGATTTTCGAAAGGGTTGAGAGACCTTCCCTCAGCTCAGGGAAAAGCGGCTTCAGGTGCTTGGAGTGCATTTCCGCAATCTCGTCAAGCGTGAATCCGAATCCGAACTCCTTTATGAAAGAGAGGGAGCGCCTCAGAATCACGCGCAGGTTGTATCCCCCGCCAACATTCGAAGGGATGCCGCCATCCGTTACTGCGAACAAAAGCGTTTTCACGTGGTCTGCTATTGCATAAAGCGCCTGCATAGGCTCTATCACACTGTTAAGCTCCTTCACACTAACCCCGAGTTTTTTCGCGATGTCCTCGCGCACCTTTCTGGAATCCTTTATCTCGTCGAAATTGAGACTGCCAGCAAGTATGGAATACCTGTCAAACAGCTCGCTGCTTTTCATGCCTGCCTTTTCCTTCATCCATTTTATTACGGGCCCGAAGGCCGTGTCATAGCCTGTACGAGTCCCGTTGGAAAACCATGCCAGCCTCTCATGCCCCCATCCAACATCTATGACTTTTTTCGGCAGCTCCGTGTAAGAATTGCCTTTCCTCGTGAACTCGGTGAAAACAGAGTTAACAAGTTCCAGTCCCCTGGAAAAGGTTTCTATGCAGGGACCGAATCCCGAGAAATCAGGCATCGTCCATATGTCCTCTGTGTAAGTGAGCTCTCTTTCAGGAATGCCCATGGATTTCGTAAGGAATTCGAAGTTAAGCTGTATGCACCTGTCTTTCCAGTAGCTCCCGAAGGCATGCTGTCCTGACATTATGAACGAGCTGTGATGCCTTCCAGTGACCCCTATGTTCGGGATGTCCTGAAAGCGCAGGCACATCTGCGGGACTACAAGCGGGTCCGCAGGATACTCCCAGACCATGTTTCCCTGGTCTATCCTTTGGAAGTCCTGGATTGAAGCGATTGTGAAAAAGAGGTCAGGCCTCCACCTGTCTATCACAGGATATCTTGGAATCGAGCTGTGACCGTTCTTGCGGAAGAACGCCTCGAACTCCTTCCATGTCTGGATGTAGTCCCATTTCTGCCTTGTTATGGGCTTGCCTATGAATCCATAATTTTCACATGGGGGATCCCCGCAAAGTCTCCGTTCAGGATCAAGCGTCCAGAAGTTCTTCCCGCATTTGGGGCAGGTCCTGCGCATGAAGCCCTTCTCGCGGAAGACCTCAACCTGGTAGTGCTTCTTCCACTCCTTCGCGAACTGCTTCCTGAGAATCTCTTTTGTGAACATAGTCCATCACAAACAACTCTTGCTAAATTAATTATATATGGAAACCAATATTATTATTAGGTTTTTAATGGTTTGGTGTGTGGATGGCAAAAAGGGCCCAGGCTGAATTCGTTGTGATTGTCGGCGTTATTCTTCTTGCCCTCGTAACCATTTACTACGCAACCCAATCAGGGATTTTCGGACCTTCGAACGTGCCCGGGGGCGTTTACGGGAAGCAGAAGGCTGTCCAGGAATCCTTCCTGTCCATGGCAAGGAAGGGCGCTGACAATGCCCTCAAAGTTATGGAAACACATGGAGGCTATCCGACCGCAGAGCTTCTTGGAAACGGAACTTATACCATACCTCCTTTTGCAGTTTTCATGGATGAAGGCGTCCCTTATTGGGCAAGTTGCCAGAACAATCTCACGCCCTCCAGGGAGGACGTGACGCGCTGGTTCAAGCTTTCTCTGGAGAATTACATACAAACGCACATAAGCGAGATAACAGGCACTTACAGGAACGCGAGTTTTGATCTGTCCCGACTGTCTGTTTCGGTCAATATACTCACAGACCCGCGCAAGATAGAGATAACCGTGAACCTTCCGACAAAGGTTGACGGCTACGCCATGTCAAGCCAGCTCTACCCTTACAAGATCTCCCTTGACAGCAAGCTCGGGGAGATTTATGATTTTGCCAGGGACTTCTCAAAGGCCCAGTCCTCCAAGCGCTTCCTCGAGGTTTTCACCACAGCCTCCGTCTACATGTCGGCTGATGCGAATGACGGGCAGCCGAAGCTGCCCACGGGCGGTTTCCTCACAAACTGCGGGGAAACAATATACAGAAGCCCCAACCAGATTTCCCTCTACCTGAAAGACATCGCCCAATATGTCCTCACCCAGACCTTGTGGTGGCAGAAGATGCCTGTTGACCCCAGCAAGCCAAAGGTCTATGCAATAAACAGGGAGATAATGGACAACGAATACAGGGACCTTGAGATGGGCATGTACCTGCCTGATGATTTCCAGTTCAGCACACAGGGAAGCGTGGTGATAAGGAACACCAAGCGCGCTTATACAAGCATGTTCTGGACAGCCTCAGACTGCCTTGGTGTATATAGCATGTCTTACGCGATATCCTATCCTGTTATCGTGAGGGTTAAAGATCCTCCTTCCGGTCATTCATTCAACTTTGCTGTCCTTGTTTTTGTTGACAATTCAGGCGGTAAAATGCAGCCAGGAAAATGCGAAGATATACGCGAGGCCAAGGATCCGTGCAAGGAAACTGGTTGTTCTGCAAAGATAAAGGTCACTGATGACGTTGGCAAGCCTATTCCAGGAGCTGTGGCAACTTTCGGAGAATGCGGGATGGGAGTCTCTGACACAACAGGAACTATAGAAGGGAAGATAAAATGCGGAGCGAACGAGCTGAACATATACAAGAATTCCAGCTATGACTATTATAATCAGAATGTCTCTTCTTCCACCATAAACGCGACCTATGTCCTGCGCTCTATCACCAATCTGACAGCCCACTTCAACAAAGTCGCAATAACTGAGCAGGGGCCCATCACAAAGTGTGTAATAGGAAAAGTCACTGATTATACGTTCCTGGATATGGTATCGGGAGGCATCCCGTACATGATAACAAACATAGATTCTGAGAGCGTGTCTGAAAACTGCACAGACCAGGCATGCCTTGATCAGTGTAGCAGGAGCCTTGATGTTAATGCGTGCACAAGATGCGCTTCCGGGTGCATGGGAAGCGTCCTTGACAGCGTGAATTCAGACTTCATACCAGCAGGAAATTATGACACCAACGCGACCATGATGAACCTGAACATAATGAAGGAGACAGGCGGCTTCATAACACCCTACATCTTGAAATCGTCCGCAAAATCCATATACATCCAAATACCCGAAACTACACCTGACTATCAGATTTCACAATCAAAGAAACTGTCTCTCGTTCAAGACCTCAGGGAATGCCAGATAGAGCCCATATCTGAAAATTCATATCCAAAAACCACTTTCGTCACTTCATGCACCTGCGAGAACCTCAAGATTATATGGGAGGAAGTAAAAGCGAGCTGCACAAATCCGAATATAGCCAATCTGTTCTGCACATGCCCCTCAGGCTCTTCCTATCCCTCAGGATGCAGCCAGCAGTGCGGGACAGATCCTTTGCCTGCCTGCGTGACATGCTGCAATCTTGACCAGATAAAACAATCTCTTTCCGGCTGGATTTCCAGCTGTGATACCAAGGTGATATGCAAATGAATTACAAGCTGCTCTTAATCGGGATATTCGCAATAGTTACCTCGTATTTAGTTTTCTCGATTCCGGTGACCTCTGCCACTAACGTGAAGATATACTATAACGGTGTTTACCAGTCATCCGTGCAGTACAACCCGCAGACGTTTGTTTCAAGAACTGTTTCTGTAGAGGGTGGCAATGTGAAGATAAACGTAACCAACGGTACAAGCTCCACTTCCATCCAGAAGGTTTATGTTTACAAGTGCAGGGGTCTTGCTCCGACTGCATGCGCTTCCACCACTTCCCCTGATATTTCAGAATCCTCATTCGGTGGAAGCTATCCCTGGAATACGATTGCTGACAAAACCACAGGCTATCCTCAGATGGCGAACTTCCTGATTCTTACAAAAGTAAGCGTTTCCGGAAAGGTGTTCTGGACGGGGTTCTGGCACTGGATAGAAAGGACGGACTCCTCCACTTACACGCCTTATGAAAGCCAAATCGGGGAGGTGCAGGTCCATGCAAAGGATATAGATGATGTCTCTACCATAGGGAATTTCATAGCCAGCAACCGCATGATTCCCTTCAACCCGCAATGGGTCACAAGGGTTGTTTTCCCTGCGGCTTCTGCTCTTTACGTGATAAAGTCCACCTTGAGCGGGATTGAAGGCCAGCAGTTCACTCCAGCCGAAATCCAGCAAAACCAAATTACGAGCCTGGACCAGGATTACGGGTTCGCCTTCGGTAACATGACCGGCACGGTATTCTCTCCTGTAACCCTGAATATCAATCCGAATTACATCTGCGGGAACGGCAACTGCGAAACCGACAAAGGCGAAAGCCAGGCAAACTGCTGCCTGGACTGTGCTTGCCAGGCCGGATATTACTGTAATACAGGAGCCGGCTGCATGCAGTCCTCCGGCATCTCTCTCGCATTATATGGCATTCCCCAGACAACCGTGAGCAACTGCAACCAGCAGCATATACTCAACATAACTGTAAGGATAAACAATCCTCCGACGGGGCTGGCCTTATCAATAGCAAGATACAAGCTCGGCTCCAGCCCATACCAGGGAACCTCATGCATAGCATCTTCAGGCTCCATCTACACCTGCCCTGTCACAGTGCCTGCTGTCCCGAATTGCCAGGCAGGAAGTTACAGGGTAGGTCCCAACTACATAAATCTCACGATAAGCTACCCTGACGGCAAAAGCACGGCAACGAAAGTTATGGCTGTTTCTTTCCCGGATGTTACGATAGGCTCATATGCATGCGGCAATGGCGCGTGCGAATCCTCGCTGGGAGAATCCAGCCAGAACTGCTGTTATGATTGCGGATGCGCAAACGGATACTGTGATGTCCAGGACACTTCAGCAAACTCGTGCAAGACAGACCCCTCAAACGGGAACCTTATTGCTTCCGGCGTCACGCCATCGCAATTTTACACGCACACACCAGGAGACTCAGTGAAGTTTTTCGGCCAGGTAACCAACAGCCCTGTTACCCTCACTGTTACGGATGATTCATGCTCCATCAAGTGCATGAGAAGCGATGGCCAGGCCTGCTCTGCAGCTTGTGCTCTTTCTTGCTCTAAGGCAATCTCAAGCGACGCTTCTATATACAATTCAAGCTGTTCCATGGGCTTTACTGTAGCCGATTATGACAAGCTGAAAAGCTACAGCCTTTACCCTGCCCTGAATTTTTCCGTAAGGTATACCAACGGCAGCTATAACACAGTCCAGAAAGTGCTAAGCAACTCCTTCACAACAATAAGCATAGGCAGCCACTGGTGCGGGGACAAGAAATGCGACCCGGACGAGACCAGCGCGACATGCTGTTATGATTGCGCGTGCGCAGAAGGCCAGTATTGCGACACCCAAAACATCGCATATAAGAGCCAGGGGGATTCCTGCAAATCAAAGCCCCAGATCACGATAGACAGCACAGGTTCAGCTGATTTTACAGACTCCTATTCTGAGCATGTGATAAACGTCACAGGACATATAGACAACAGGCCAGGCGGGCTTGAAATAACCCCAGCGTGTGTTTTCAGCAGTTCCCTTAGTGGGATTCCTTGTTATGCCTCATGCCAGGAAATAGTTGGGAGCAATACAGTCTATGACTTCTTGTGCCAAATAACTGCTCCTCCCATAGATTACAATACAACATCCTTCTATGACCCAGAAACCAGGAAAATAACCATAGGCCCGAATACGCTCAACCTGTCCTTATCTTATAACAGCGGCCCCTCCAAGCAAATTGATCAGTTCTCTTCACAGATTCCACAAGTGGAGATAAACGTCATTCCGAAATGCGGGAATGGCGTATGCGAAAGCAGCATAGACGAGACCCCGAGGACCTGCTGCATTGACTGCGAATGCGGCCAGCTTTTGGGAAGGGGATATTTCTGCTATACGGGCAAATCTCCAAGCGGGGAATGCCTTTCCCAAACGAACATAGACATGAGAATCCGCGAGGTGCAGCCCAACCCTGTTGACTGCATAATCGCCCAGCTGGGTAAAGAATGCACCTTCACCTCATCAACCAAAGTCTATCCTGTAATCCTGAACCCTCCATCTGACCTTGAAATCATGGATGCCTATTACAGGGTCAAGACAGGTGGCGCATATTCAAACTCCACATCCGTGAACTGCTACAAGACGGGCGAAGGCGTTGGTAACTATTCCTGTGCATTCAGCCTCGAGAACTCCAACCTCACCGCACCTGGAACAGAGAACAGAACCATAGAGCTGAAAATGAGCCTAGCCTACACCATAGACGGTGCCCTGGCGGTCAAGAACGTCTCTGACACTTACACATTTACCATAAAAAGGGCCTATTCAGAGGCAGTCGCCTCCTGCATCCAGCAGCAGGCGAGCCTTGACAAGAAGCTGAAGAGCCTGAAGAGCGACAAGACGCTTTACACCATTCTGGCCATAATATTTTTCTTAATATCCCTGATTTTCTGGATATTGTTCGCAATTTCATGCCTGAAGACATGCACTTTGAAACTTGGAACATATGCAACAATCGCTGCCCTTGTTGGCGGCTGCGGGCTTGCATATGTCCTGAGCAAGCTTAGCAGCATAGACGGAGAAATACAGCAGCTTCAGGCGCAGAAACAGAGTATATGCGCTGCCTCAACTTTTGGTGGACTTTCCAGTTCAACAAGTTCCAGCGGCAGCTTAATTTATACAATTGGCCAGCTGTATGGTGGCATAACATGTGCTATGGGCGTTTCAGGGGCTGTAGGAGGATTGAGTTCGGGATCGGCAAGTTCGGCTGGAGCTGGTGCTGGAGGTGGTACCGCAACTGGTGGAACAGCTTCTGGATTCACAGAGTTAGAAACACTTGCTGCTAATGAATATAGTATGGGAATGGTGGGTGCTGATGCAGTACCTACTGCTCCTGCTTCAACAACAGCTATGGAAGGAGTATGATACCTTAATCGGTTATATTATAGTTTTAAGTTTTGAAAATTAGTCTTAATTAGCCAGCTCCTTCAGTCCTGTGTACTCATCCATCTTCCTCTTTATCGGATAGTCTGTCTCCTCTATAAAAACCTCTGCTGTTGAGAATATCTTTCCTTCTGTGAGGTGTCCGCCTACCGCCTTGTTCTCATCCGAGACAAGAATATGTATGTGCAGAACAAACTCGTTGGTGTCCGCCATTGTCGCGATTGTGCCCTGGCCTGCGACTATCTCGAGCGGGCCTCTGAACTCCTTGGTAATGTATTTGCCTGGCAAGGTTTTGAGAAAGGATAGCTTAACATTTGATAAAGAACCAATGATGTGAGTGATGACAGCAGAGCGGATTCTGTTCTTCTCACAGTAGGATTTTATTGCTGAGAGTAGCTCTTCGTTCGGCTTAACCCTGAAGATGTGGGTCTTTTGCATATCTACCTCTTGGTTGCGTAAAGAAAGATAGAAGTAGACGGAGTCTACTTCCTTCAAGCTGTTCAACCGAACAAGCTTGACAATCCTGCCGCCGCCTCTTCGGCCTTCTTGCCTGAATCTTCCTCTTTCTTCTCTTCCTTCTTCTCTGCCTTGGCTTCTGCTGCTCCTGACGCTGCTGGCGCGGCTGCCACGAAAGCGGCCTGCTTTATCGCGTCGTCTATGTCCACTCCCTCGAGGCTCGAGGCAACTGCCTTGACCATTGCTTGGTCATGCTTTGCCCCAGCCGCCTCAAGGACCTTCGTTAGGCTGTGCTCGTCTACTTTGTGCCCCGCGCTGTGAAGCAGAAGCGCTGCATATACGATTTCCATAATAGCACCTCCGAATTATTCTGAATTCTCCTTTTTCTCTTCAATTTTCAGTTTTCCTTCCAAAGCGTCATGCTGCGCCTTTGCCTTTGCAAAAAGCCCAGGTATGGTCTCTGGTGTGACAATTCCCGCGCTGTCCGCAAGGCTCAGGGCCTCACGGTGCGCTTTTGAAAGGAACAATGGGATGTTCTGGTTAGTATAATAGTTTATCTTGAATGCGAGGTTGAATGCCCTTGCGTGGGCCTGCTCAAGGTCATTAAGATACTTACCCGGGGGGATTGAAAGGATGTCCTTGCCGTAGATTATCCCGTTCTCCCAGACTGCAAGAAGGTTTAATCCAATCTCCATGGGCTCTATCCCTAGCTTGGCAAGCACCTCTGCAATCGGTTTCTGTATGACTTCCCCGCTTTTAACAATAATCGTATCTTTCTTCACTACGATCTTGTCGCCTTCCACGCCTGCGGGTATCTTCAGCCTCTGCAGCTCTCCTATGGCAGGCCCTACTGGAAGGCTGGTCGGACCGGCCTTTATCTCTATATCATGGGGAGCTATGTCCCAAGGCTTGGCTGCTGCTGTGGATTTGGACTCCCCAAGCATTGCAGCAAGCTTGAAGGGGTTCTCGTTGCTGAAAAGCATACCAGGCTCCCAGCGCATTTTCTCCGTGAGCTGCTCTATGCCATTGAGCTTGGATTCACTGAGCACGAGCTTTATCACTCTCTTCTTGACCACTCTTATATTGGCATGGCTCTTCAGTTTTTTTCGCAGCTCGTAAAGCTGCTTTGCAGGAAGCTTGTGCATGTCAAGGATTCCTATAACCTTATGCCTATGTATAAGCTCCTTGACTTCTTTCGCTGTTTGCTTTTTCTTCTCGGAAACCATGTCAATCTATCCTTATCTTAACGGCCGGGCCCATGCTGAGCTTTATGTAGGCGGATTTCATGTTGTTCTTGCCCTTCGGGAGCCTCTCTTTTAGGAAATTGAAGACAGCCTCCATGTTTGCCGCCACTTTCTCTTCTTCCATGGACTCTGTGCCGACAGAAATATGAATAACAGGGCTCTCTTTCAAGGCAATCTTTGCTGTCCTTCTTGCAGACTCAATAAATGGCTCTATCTTCACTTTCGGGGGAATTGGCTTGGGCATCTTGCCTTTCTGCCCGAGGACCATACCGAACTGCTTACCTATTAGAGGCATCAGGCTGGCCTCTCCAAGGAATCTGTCATACTCGTTGGCTATCTTCTTGAGGCGCTTCTTGTTCCTGGCAAGCTCGTCTATCTCTTCCTTCGTTATAACAAGGTCTGCGGCCTTCCTCGCTTCGACTGCAAGAGAATCGGCTATAATAGCGACTTTGAGGTCCTTGCCCCTTCCTTCAGGAAGCGAGAAATCAGCATTTATCCTGTTCTCTGGCTTCTTCAGGTCGATTCCCTTGAGGTTGATAGAAAAATCCCAGCTCTGCTTGAACTTCCTGGGTTTCGCCTTCGCTTTCGCTTCCTTTACCTTTTCGAGAAATTCGCTCATGCTATCCTCCTGCCGAAGCAGTGTGGCGTTGGCTGGAAGGCGACTCTTGTCGCCTTCATTCAAGTTATCGCCTAGCGGAATATCTACAATATAGAAGTTAAACATTTATAAGCATTCTGTGGGTTAAATTGCTAAAATGTAGTATGCGCCCCTGCCCTTTCCCCTCTTTTTGACTATCTTCATGTCAGACATTTTTTTGAGGTCGTTTCTTGCAATGTTTGCGCTCACCCTGATCCTTCTGGAATAAACAGAAGCGTTTATCATGCCCTCCTTTTTGAGGACTGTTATTGCCGTTGCAATCCTTTTTTCAAACTTTGTGAGGGGCTTGTACCTCTCTCCAGAAAGGCTTTTCTTGAGCGAGTTGAGTTTGTTTTCAATATCTACTATCCTCCTTGACAGCTCCCTGTTCCTCTTTTCAAGCCTCTGCTCTCCCTGCGCGCGCTTGGTGTCAAGGTGGTAGAGCCTCAGTTCGTGCTTCTCATGCATGTTTTTTGTGAAGAGGTGGCTTTTCTCAATCCATTCTCCAAGCTGCTGAAGAGAGGAGTCCAAACGCTTGAATGCCTTCCTGTTCTCCCTGGCTGTGTACTCTTCCAGAACTCCATGGAACCCTATTGCTATCACTATAGCGGCCAGCAGCAGATCCGCGATAATCACGCTTGCAATCAGCCCTGCTATCAGTGTTGCTGCTGCCAATATGAAAAATATCCAGAAAGCAAAGCCTAGCCTTGCCCTTGTCAAGCGGGACATGGGTATATTTCGGAGTTAGATTTTTAAACTTATCGTCATTAACGACTAAGAAGTAACTACTTTGCTGGTGGGGCTGATGCTGGGGCTGCTTTGCCTTTTGCCTCGGCCTTCTTCTCTGCCTCTGCCTTCATGCGCTGCCTTTCCGCCTCGGCCTCCTTCCTCTCTTCATCTGTTATCGCGCCTTTTCCTACTGTCACGCCAAGGCTTCGTGCCGAGCCTATAACCTGGTTTAAATATGGGGCCTCGTCAGAGCCGAATTTTGCTTTCGCAATCCTTTTTGCCTGCTCCAAAGTGAGGTCTCCTGCCCTTATCTTTCCTGCCTCCCCAGAGCCTTTCTCGAGGCTGAGCTCCTTCTTTATGAGGGCTGATATGGGTGGCGTGCCGATTGTAAGAGAGTATTTCTTGGTTTCCGTGTCAACTATGATTTTCACAGGGACCTTCATTCCAGCGAGCTCCTTCGTCTTCTCGTTTATGTCTTTCACAATCTGCAATGTGTTCACCTTTAACGGACCCAGCTGGTTTCCTATAGGAGGGCCTGCAGTCGCTTTCCCGCCGTCTACAAGTGCCTCAACTGTAACTTTTCCCATATAATCATTCCTCTTCGTCTTCCTCTGTACTGTTCCCCCCACTGCTTATGTTGTCAAACACGCTTCCTTTTGATTCCTCTTTTTCTTGTACCTGCTGTGGCTTGCTTTCCTCCTCACCCTCTTTCTTCTGCTTCTTCACAACCTTCACGAATTCGGTTGAGATGGTGACGGGAATTGGTATGGAAGCCTCCAGCAGTTCTATGGTCGCTTCGTCCTTTACTTTGTCTATCCTTTGTATCTTCCCGCGCTCTCCTTTGAATGGGCCTCCTATTATCTCCACTATGTCTCCTGTGTCTATTTTTATCCTGTCCTTCTTGACCTCAAGGAACTGCTGTATCTCTGATAGCTTCACAGGCTTCTCTATGACACCCCTCACGTGCATCATGCCATGTATCGCCTTGTGTATATCGCCTGAGCTTCCTTCAACAAAAACATATCCCTTTATTTCAGCAGGGTGAAATATCGCCTTTATGTTGTAGCCTTCGCTCTTGAGCCGCATTGTGAGTATGTCTATCACTATGTCCTCCCTTCCCGAAGTCGTTCTTATAGTGTATATCATGCTCTCATATCCCTGCCAGAATGAAAATCAGGAAAATCACAAATCCCACTATTCCTATCAGGGCTATTCCCAGCGCACATATCTTGCTTGAGCTGATAAATTCGTCCTTTCCAGGCTTCCTTGCTATCTGCAATACCCTTGAGTATTTTCTTAATGTTGATTTTATGTCCACGCTTTCGCCTTATGATATTTGACGGGGAAGTAGGCAAAGCCTACTTCTAACCATAGTTACATCTTGCCAATCTTGATTTATATCTAAAATTGGGGCGTGTTTTTAAATTGCTGGCTTTGCTTGGGTTGGTTAAGTTATAAGCTTAATGGTTTATAAAGCGTTATAGACTGAGTCCCAATTAGGTTATATATAGACATTTGGATAATGAAGATTATATGACAGTATTAGAAATACTTGCAACTATTTTCGGTGCTGTAGGTGGGATTGCGAATTTCCCTCAAGCCTATAAAATATTCAAGAGAAAAAGCGCTAAAGACATATCTATAATTACCTATTCCTTCTTATTTACAGGCGCGATAATATGGATTTTTTATGGCATAGAAATATGGAATCTGCCAGTTATCATAACAAATGTCTTGGGTGCGATAAATATCGGTCTGGTTGTTATTGGGTGGTCGCTTTATGGGAGAGATAAAAAAACGACTCATAGTAGATCTAATTAGCATTTTATGGCTATTTCTTTTCATATTGCCAAATTTCGGAAACGTTCCTTCTTGGCAAAACTCTATAGCAAAGTTCTTCGGCATTCGAAATTAGTAAATACATTATGAAATTCCCAGATACAACTGATCCTTTGGAAAATATGAAATTCCAATCCGTTTTGGTTTTTTCCATCTTCCTTGAATGTTCAAATTCCTTAAAATTCTCATCTATATTGGCAAGGTCGGTATATATTCTCCTGTATGTTTTAAAATGCTGTCCTAATGACAGGTATGGTTTATAATAAACGACCGCATCATATCTTGTCCTTATTGTACCAGGACCAAATTTTGTATGTATCATATTTGGAAGGAAAGTATCGTCTGTTATATTTTCTTTTTCAGGTATATAGAAAAAATCAACATTTCTTATCATAAATGTTCTACCATGAAAGTATATTTTTGACTTGTGTTCAAATTGTGATGATATCGCTTTCTGTGGGCGCTCTTGCGCATACTTTTTGTATTCGGAAACATCGTTAACTGAAACTTCGGATTCGGGATAAAAGGCTCTCACATGTAACGTTTTGTAAAGAAATCTTTCCCAAGCTGACATTTTCTCAGGTTTGTAAGGAACGGGCCATGCGCCTACTATGATAAGGTTATCCAATTGGCGCATTTCGTCATATAAGGTGTTAACACATTTGTTGTCTAATACCACATCGGCATCAATAAAAGTCAGTGGGACTTCTCTATTTTTAACGTTTCTTACTATTTCATTTTGTGCAAAAACTTTGCCCTTTCTGCTATGCACTGATTTTATGTTGAGTTGTGGATATTTATACTTAGCATCCAAAACAATATCTTCAGTCTTATCTGTGCATCCATTAAGGCATATTAAAGTTTCTGTTCTGGCATCCAAATCCTGCTCTGCTAACGAATCCAAGCAATCTCTTATTCCATTTTCTTCGTTATATGCTGCTATTCCGTAGTAGATATCTGGGAGCATTTTTTACCTCAGTACATAGTTATTCCTGAATATGAATTT
>JBGPBG010000001.1:0-18508 GCA_041481105.1 Candidatus Aenigmatarchaeota archaeon | reverse complement strand
CGCCCAGAAATGTATTGCCGATATAATTCTTCTGGTTCTGTATCGTTACGCTGTAAGTCCCGCCGGAAGGCTTGACTTTACTGGTTAAGTTATAAGTATATAAGGTATTGGTGTCAGTTACGCCTATAGTAGCCACTAGTTCCGAGTTTGTAGAGTTAGAAACTGTAATAAGGGTATTGGCTGAGCCGCATGTAGTTAATCCATAAAAATAATAATCATTACCCACATTAGGCGCCCTGTAAACATTCTGGATACATTTCATCTTAATCTCGAGCGAGATGAAACTTATAACGCCTGAGGGAAGGCCTGTCCATGAGGCAGAAAAAGTCCCGGGGCCGTTAACGCCGCCATCGGTACATGCATACCCTACTGTACAGGAATTGCTGCATATTACATTGTCCTCCGCACAAAGGTTGCCGGCACTGCACGATGCCGACCACGAAACAACGGCAGGACCTGCGTAATAGAGTTTAATAGGCACGCTATGTGTTATTGTGCAGCTATCCGGGCAATAATTATCAGCAAGCCCTGGTTGCACAATCCATGCAGAACCCGCTAAAAATCCCAGGACTAACCAGAATAAAAGGCCCACCCGCTTTGCCATATTTAATAATGGGCTTCCTTAATTATAAAATATAACCGATTAACTGTTAAACCCGCTAACGGATAACATGAAACCTATTGGTTCTGCAAAACGGAGAAAGGCCCAGATATCCGTAGAATTCATGATACTGTTCATTTTCTTCATTGGCATCCTGGCGCTTGCAATGGTCTATGGCACGCAGAACATGCAGGCCGTTTCCGCATCGACCCTGGGGCTCGAGGCCGGTAAGGTGCTCTCCCTTGCCAGATCCAAGCTTGACACGGCATTCCTTGAGGGGGACGGCTTCTCGACGAACTTCACCCTTCCCCAGCAGATAATGAACCTGGATTATTCGGTTAACGTAAGCTCCGGATTTGTGCTCATAGAGATTAACAATATGACCTATTCAAGTCCTCTTATCACGCAGGACATCACAGGCATCCCCAGAAAGGGGGAGAACGCGCTGAGGAACGTTAACGGCAGGCTGGTGATTTCATGAGAAAAGCACAGGTGTGGTCAATGGATTTCGCGGCATCGGTCGTGATATTCATGACCGCGCTCATACTTGTGATGTTCGCCCTGAACTACACCCTTTACCAGAACCAGCAGCAGATTAGCTTCAACATAATGGAGAACGCGGCAATGTCCGTATCAGACTCCTTGGTAAGGCAGCCAGGCATCCCATCAAACTGGACAGCAGCAACAGTAACTACCATAGGCCTGGCATCACAGGAGAACATCCTGAACGAGACAAAACTCAGCGAATTCATGAACGTGAATGACAACACAATAAAGAGCCTTCTTGGCATGGCTAACTATGAATTTTATTTTGAGGTAAGGTACCCGAATGGCACCTTGGCAAGCCTTCCGGGAGGAAGCCAGATTGTCAAGGGAAGCTACCCCTCTGGAGCCACTATAGTAATACCTGTTGAGAGACATGCGCTTTACATGGAGAAGCCTGCCAGGATGGTTCTCATCCTCTGGGATTGACGTTGTTTTTATTAAAATTTAAATATACCGGCTCAATTATATCTATCTGATTCGCATGATAAGGACTGACAGCGGGAAGTGCTTGAGGTGCAGCGGGTGTGTGGGCGTCTGCCCTCGTTCAGCCCTCACTCTAACGGAGCACGGGATTGTCTGTGACAGCAGGTGCAACAACTGCAAAATCTGCATAAACTTCTGCCCTGTCGGGGCCATAGAACTGGGGATTGAAGGTGTCAGAAGACACCTTCCAACTAAGGTTTGAGGTGGTAAGAAATGACTGAGATAAGGAAGAAATGCTGGCCGGAATTCTTCGAGCTCGTGGCCAGTGGGAAAAAGAACGCCGAGATCAGGCTTGCTGATTTCGGATTAAAGACAGGGGACACTCTGGTTTTTGAGGAATGGGATCCGAAAACAAAGAAGTATACAGGAAGGAAGCTCCAGAAGAAAGTCAGGACAGTCCTCAAGATAGATGTGGCAAAGATGCACTCGCTTGAGGAGATAAGGAAGAACGGGTTTTACCTTATTGAGTTAGAAAGCGACAAGAGTCGCCTTCATTCAAGCAAAGAGATGGTTTGATGGAAAGCTATGACGTTCTTGTGATAGGTGCAGGTCCTGCGGGCTCTTCAGCCGCAATGACAGCCGCAAAAGCCGGGCTGAAGGTTCTGATGGTTGAAAAGAGGGCTGAGATAGGCTCCCCGAAAAGGTGCGGGGAAGGCCTCTCGAAATCCGCACTTGAGAGAATGGGCCTTGAAAAAGACGACTCCTGGATATGCAGAACTATTTTAGGAGCAAGTGCTTATGCACCTAACGGCAAAAAAATCACAGTAAACTACAAAGGCCCTGAGGGCTGGGTAATAGAGAGGAAGGTCTTTGACAAGTGGCTCGCGAAAAAGGCCGTGGAAGCAGGGGCCAGGGTGCTTGCCAAGACAGATGCTGTTTCTCTAATCAAGAAGGGTGGGAAAATCTCCGGCGCAACTCTTGAATCCAACACGAAGAGATGGGATGTGAGCGCCAAGATAATCATAGCCGCGGACGGCGTGGAGTCCAAGATGGCGAGGGAGGCAGGGATAGACACCACCCTCAGGCTTGTGGACGTGGCTTCCGGCGTGCAGTTCGAGATGGCCGGGGTGGACATAGACCCGAACCGGATAGAACTTTACTTCGGGAATGAAATCGCGCCTGCGGGATATGCATGGATCTTCCCGAAAGGGAAGAATCAAGCCAATGTGGGGATAGGCGTGAGGAAGCCGTGGGCAAAAAAGACTGCGCTTGAGTACCTGAATGATTTTGTTGGGTCCAAACCCGGCCTCAAGAAAGGCTCCATTGTAGAGGTCAACGGCGGCGGGGTTCCTGTGGGAGCTCTTATGGAAAACATGGTCACAGACAATTTCATGGTTGTCGGAGATGCAGCTCACCAGGTGAATCCAATACATGGTGGGGGAATATCTGAATCCTTTGTGGCAGGCAGGATTGCAGCCCAGGTTGCGGTTCAGGCCATCCGAACGGGCGACTGCTCGAAAAAGAGTCTTTCCGACTACAACAAAATCTGGTGGAAGGAGCGCGGTGAAAGGCTCCAGAAACTGGTAAGGCTCAGGGAGGTTACAGAGTCCTTAAAAGATGAGGAGCTGAACTGGCTTGCCGAATATCTTCAGGGAGAGGACCTTATTGAGCTTGCACGCTCATCCGGTTTCAAGAAGCTTGCCTTCCTGCTCATGAAGAAACCCAGGCTGATAAAGCTGGCTAAGAAGCTGCTTTAAGCGCATTTTGAGAGCGGTTTCTATTTATTAATCTGTTGTCCAATTTATTTCCTGTAGGACTAGGCCGGGGTGCCAGGCGTACCCTGTAATCACAAACCGTCTTAGGTGAGGCCGAAGCCTGAGGGCGGTCCGCATGTGCCTGATGCGGCCCATGTTCTCAACTGAGAAGCTTTGTCCTACAGGATCGCTGGTACGGTGAACCAGGTCAGGGCAGGAATGCAGCAGCCTTAAATCGCGTCAACGGTGCTTGTAGGGTCACAAAGTGGAGGCGAGATTATGGAAACCCGTCTTGCATGTGCGTCCCCACCGATGGCCCGTCCTACACTCTTGATTCTGGAAAGAAGGCGTTTTTGACGCCTTCGATTTATATTTCTTTCAAACGCAATTGATTACATGTTTTCGGTTAAGGGAAAAATCGTGGACGTCGTCTCTGGAAAGATTGCAGATTCCTACCTGCATTTCGAGAACGGAAAGATAGCTTCGGGAAAAGGCACTCCCGAGAAGACTTACGATTTCTCAGGGTTTTACATAGTCCCGGGATTCATAGATGCGCATGTGCACATAGAGAGTTCCATGATGACTCCCTCGTTCTTTGCTGAGGCGGTCATACCGCACGGCACAGCTGCGGTTGTGACAGATCCCCACGAGATCGCGAACGTGGCCGGGATGGGGGGGATAGATTTCATGCTCAAGGATTCTGAAGGTCTTCCCGTTCAGGTTTTCTTCACGGCCCCCTCCTGCGTGCCTGCCACGAACATGGAGACTTCAGGCGCTGTTATAGGAGCAAAGGAAATCTCAGAGCTGCTCAAGAACCCCCGCATGGTGGGACTGGGAGAGATGATGAACTTCCCGGGGGTTTTGAACGGAGACCCGGAGATCATGGAAAAAATCAAGGCCGCCAGGAAATCCAAAAAGCCCCTGGACGGCCACTGCCCCGGCCTCACGGGAAACGGCCTGAAGAAATACGTCGCGGCTGGGATGCAATCCGACCATGAATGCACAAGCCCGGAAGAAGCCAAAGAGAAGCTCTCACTAGGAATGCACATAATGATAAGGGAGGGCTCTGCAATGAGGAATCTCGAGAAGCTCCTTCCGATAGTGAACGAGAAGACCTGGCAGAAATGCATGCTCGTTTCGGACGACATCCATCCCGAGACCATCCTGAAGGAGGGGCACATGGACAGGATTCTCAGGAAGGCCGTCTCTCTCGGGCTTGAACCAATAACAGCATTGCGTATGGTAACTCTGAATCCCGCAAAATATTTCTCGCTCAAGGAGATTGGCTCCCTTGAGAAGGGGAAGTCCGCGACTTTCACTGTTTTGAAAGACCTGAAAAGTTTCGAGGTACTGGCTTTCTTCATTGATGGCCAGCTTGTTTTTGAGAAGGAAAAACTTCTCGCAAAAATCAGCCATGCAGAATCTCCTGGAAAAATCCGCTCCTCCGTGAGGCTGAAGCCTTTCTCGGCAAAGGACCTGATGGTTCCCTCCCAGGCTGCCGCGAAGGTCAGGGTGATAAAAATCCCTGACGAGAGGACGGAAGCTGTCCTGGGCTATGAGAAAGGCTTCCTGAAGCCAGACCTCGCGAATGACATCCTCCCGCTTGTAGTTCTGGAGAGGCATAAGGCAACTGGAAATATTGGCAGGGGATTTGTCACAGGATTCGAACTCAAGTCCGGCGCGCTTGCTTCCACAGTCGCTCATGATTCGCACAACATAATCTGCGTTGGTGCGGATTATGATGACATGGTTTCCGCAATTCACGCACTGGAAAATTCGGGTGGGGGATTGGTGGCTGTAAAGGATAAGCGCACTTTAGCGATTCTGGAGCTGCCTGTCGCGGGACTCATGGCAGATCAGTCGGCAGAGAAAATAAGCATGAAGCTGGACATGCTCCACTCGGCCGCGAGGAAGCTTGGCTGCTCCCTTGAATCCCCTTACATGGTGCTGGCTTTTCTGGCCCTTCCTGTTATACCAAAATTAAAACTGACGGATAAAGGATTAGTAGATGTGGAGCAGTTCAGGATAGTGGATGTGAGAATTTAGTTATGCTTCAGCGCCCTTCAGAGCATCCCTGCACACGCATTTCCTTTCCGTGGGGATTTTCGGAATAACGGTCTCCAGAATCTTTTCCGTGTTCTCCATGTTCTTCTTCATGACAGAACGGATTTCCTCATAACTAACCGGCTTCTCCGCCCATACATCATAATCCGTCACAGTCGCGATAACAGAGAGGCATATCTCTTTTTCCCTCGCGAGAATGGCCTCCGGTATGCAGGTCATCCCGATTATGTCCCCGAACTGCCTGTACATCCTGGAGGCGGAGCGCGTGGAGAACTGCGGGCCTTCTATCCTCGCATATGTGCCTTTATCATGCACCGGGATTTTCAGGGATTTTGCGACTGAGGCAAGAAGCCTATTCAGTTCAGGACAGAAAGGGTCTGCCATGGAAACATGGTAGAACTTCCCTTCATCATAAAAAGTATGTACCTGCTTCCCCCAGTCTATGAACTGGTCCGGAATCACTACCTCCCCTGCCTTGTAGTCTTCCTTCAGGGAGCCCACTGCCGCCAAAGCGAATATTCGCGTGACACCAAGCTGCTTGAGAGCATGTATATTCGCGCGGGAGTTTATCCTGTGTGGGGGGATTGTGTGGGCTTTCCCGTGCCTCTGGAGGATTGCGAGTTTTCTCCCTTTGAAAGCTCCGATAGTTATAGAATCAGAAGGGCTTCCATAAGGTGTGCTAACCTTGACTTCTCTTTTCCCTTCAAGCAGGTCTGTGTTGAAAACCCCTGTCCCGCCGATTATCGCTATCTCAGCGCTTTCCATGGAATGATTTTGTCATTATAATTTTATAAAGGAACTCCCCCCAATGAATTAGTATGAAAATCAGGATTCTCTTCATGATAATAGGGATTATCATAGGTGCATACATAAGCGGATTCTTCACATCCCAGACAGTTAATGTCTATTATTATAATTATACAACCCAGTCCGTCAACAGGCCGCCTGTGAATCTGAACAGCTCTGCTATATCCTTCGCTTCCATAATAGTCCCGGCTGTTGACCAGGAAGGCAATGGCGTGTCAACCGAACTTGACGTTCAGGTTGTGCCCGGAGCAGGAAGGACGCTAGTGAACGTGGACAAGCTGATTTTCTGGACTGACACCCAGAATTCTATTCGCACTGCCAAAAGTGTTGCCGAGGAGATAACAAACATCAGCCTTGACAATTATGACCTGATTTATACGATAAACGCCAATGCCTCTGTTATAGAAGGTCCATCAGCCGGGGGAGCCCTCACAATAGCCACCATAGCTGCCATACAGAAGAAGCATATAAATTCCAGCGTAATGATGACCGGGACAATAAACCATGACGGGACTATCGGGCCGGTCGGGGAGATAATAGCCAAGGCTGCTGCCGCAAAATCCATCGGGGCGGAGCTTTTCCTGGTCCCGCTTTCACAGTCCGCGCAGATATCATATGAGTCGAAGCGATACTGCGAAAAGATGGGGTTCAGCCAGATATGCACGGTAGAGCAGATACCCAGCAAGGTGGATGTGTCAGAGAAGACGGGAATCCAGGTGAAAGAGGTAAAGGATATTGAGGAAGCCCTTAAGTATTTTCTGGTATAAGTATTAGGTGATAAGATGATTGACATACATGCGCACTTATGCTACCCTGAATTTGACAAGGATTTGGACAAGATAATAGAGAAGGCCAAGGAAGAGATAGACGGGGTGATAGTTTCTTCTGCGAGGCTTGAAGAAGGCAAAAAAGTCCTTGCCCTCGTCAAGAAACATCCGGGCTTCCTTTTCGCAACCCTCGGCTACCATCCCACTGAAGGAGGGGCGGACTGTGATGGCGTTCTGAATCTCATAGAGCAGAACCATGACAAGATAGTGGGCATAGGCGAGGCCGGCCTGGACTATCACTGGGAAGAAGACCTCAAGAAACGTGACCAGCAAAAGCTTGTATTCGCCAAGTTCATAGCAGCAGCAGAAAGGTACAGGCTTCCTTTGGTAATACATTCATGGGATGCAGAGGCTGACTGCTTCAACATGGTGAATGACAGGAAAGTCTCGTGCGTTTTCCACTGCTATTCAGGCACCATAGACCTTGCAAAGAGCATTATTGAAAGGGGATTTTACATATCCATGTCCACCCGTATATGCTTCTCGAAGCATCACAGGAAGCTCGTAAAATCAATCCCGCTTGAAAACCTCCTCCTCGAGACTGATTCGCCTTTCCTTGGGCCTGAGAGGCATACTAACATGCCATGGAACATAAAGCTCTCAGCAGACAAGATTGCATCTGAAAAGGGCATCAGCAAGGAAAAAGTGCTTGAGGTTGCAAAGCAAAATGCCATAAAGGTTTTCAACCTTAAGCTGGGCTGAGTTTCTCAAAACGCATTTTAATTGTTTTTACATATTCTATTCATGGCTGGCTCAAAACCATCTCCTGGAAAAAGGGAAATCTCTTCGCTTGACCTGAGGTTTCTTTTAAAGGAATGGGAATTTCTTGTAGGGGCCTTCATAAGGAAGGTTTACCAGTCCGGAACCTTAGACGAATGGAGAATGGTTTTCGAGATATTCATCCCGCAGAAGGGGACAAGCTACCTCAACGTTTTCCCCTCATGTCTTTTGTTAGAAAAGGCCAAGGCTCAATTCCCCGAAAAACCATCCGGATTCTGCATGTCCCTCCGGAAACATCTCACAGGCAAAAAAATAGAGCGAATCGGCCAGCATGGCTTTGACAGGATTCTTGAGATTTCCGCAGGCGGGCTGACACTCATCCTGGAGTTCGTGCCTCCGGGGAATGTGATTCTCACGGATTCTGAAGGGATAATCCTCTCCGCACTGAAGACAAAGAAATGGAGGGACAGGGAGATAAGGGTCCGGGCAAGATACCGTTATCCTCCTGAAAGGCCTGAGCCGTTCTCAATGGGATTTGAGGTGTTCAAAAAATATTTCGTTTCCGAAAAAAAGGCAGTGGTAATCCTGGCTTCCGAGCTTGGGTTGGGTTCAGGATATGCAAACAGGCTCTGCTCCCTCTCGGAAGTGAGGCCCGACAGGCCTGCGAGGAGCCTTGGAGACAAGGATATCCGTTCGCTCTTCCAGAGAATCCGCTCCCTCGAAAGAATCCCACTGGAGCCATACCAACCTGAAATTCCAGAGAATCTGGAGCATGACAGGCTGGAGCGTATAGAAATCCAGAGGAGAGAAGCGTTGGAAAAATGGAAATCCGCTGAAAAGCTTTCCAGGGAGAAGGCTGATGCCATATACAGGAAGTTCGACACTGTTGAAGCTTTGCTCCAAAAATTCTCCAGCAAGAAGGAAGCTGGCTTTGAACCGATTGTCAAGAGGGAGGGCCTGCATATAACTGTAAAGCTGGATGGGCTGGATGTCCAGCTTGACCTGAAAAAATCCGGCCAGGAAAACGCGGCTTTCTATTATGACCAGGCGAAGAAAGCGAGAAAGAAGGTCGCTTCGCTGGAATCCATGAAAAAACCAATCGAAACAAAGCCGCCGGAAAAACAGGATGCGTATCCTGATGCGGAAAGACACAAGAACTGGTACGAGAAGTTCAAATGGTTTTTCTCGAGCGAGGGACTGCTTGTCGTTGCGGGGAAGAATGCCGAACAGAACGAGCTTCTCCTGAAAAGCCATGCAGACCCTGAGGAATGGTGCCTTCATGCTGACATAAAGGGCGCTGCCTTCACTGTGATAAAATCCGGCGGGAAGGACCCCCCGGAGCAGACGAAGAAGGAGGCTGCTGAATTCGCTGCGGCAAATTCAAAGGCCTGGACAAAGGGGATGGGAAGCGTGCACGTATTCTCTGTCCTCCGCAAGAATCTCTCCAAGACCCCTCCTTCCGGCATGTCCCTTCCGAAAGGCTCCTTCATGGTTTACGGCCAGAGGGTGTGGTACAGGAACATTCCCCTCAGGATGGCGGTAAGTGCAAACGAGAATGGGGAAATATCCGCAGGCCCCGAATCCGCAGTAAAAAAACTTGGCTACACGGTCATTCTAATTCCCGGAACCAAGAAGGCCTCGGACCTCTCCAGGGAGATAAAATCCGAGCTCCTGAAGCAGGCAAAACCCAAGGACCTTCCCGTTCTCCAGAAGCTCTCCCTTGAGGAGATAGCCAGGCACGTGCCCTTCGGCTTCGGGGAGATCGCAGGGAAATAGGCCGCTTTGGGAGCACATCGCCATTAAATATTTGCTTGTATAATATTGTGCTATGGACATGGACAGGAAGATGTTCGAGAGGATTGAGGCGAATGAATGGTTCGAGAACTTCAGGTGGTTCGAGTCCACCGAGGGGTTCAAGGTCGCTTGCGCAAAGAGCGCGGCCGAGAACATGCTCCTTCTTGACAGGTACGGGGAGCCGAATGATATGGTTTTCTATGCGGACATCCCGAGCTCCCGCTTCGTCCTGGTGAAGCCAATCAGGGGCCAGGTGACTGACCAGACCAGGAAGGAGGCGGCTGAATTCGCTGCCGCCAACTCAGAGGCCTGGAACAGGAACCTCACGCACGTGGACGTTTACTCGACCACCAAGTCCCAGATAAAGAAATCCACGGACCCGAGCAAGGCATTCGGCTCGGCCTCGTTCATAATCTACGGGAAACGCGAGACATACAAGAACGTGGACGTGCGCCTGGCTATCGGGGTCAGGCTCGCAGAGGTGGAGAAAGTCCCCAAGGTTGTGTGCGCCCCTGCTTCAGCAGCAAGGCACAACGCGCACTTCTTCGTGACCCTCAAGCCGGGGATGAAAAGCGTGCCTGAAATCGCCGCCACGATAAAGAACAAGATATTCCTGAAGGCTGGGGACCGCTACCGCGTGTACGTGGAAAAAATCAGGGAAGACATGCTGTACGAGTTCATTCCCAATAATATGGTGGAAATCAGTTAGGCGGGGATTTTTCAGACGCAGGATTACTTCATCTGTTCATTCATCTTCTTGAGGAACTGATCAAGCGTCCCGAATGGTATTTTCGCTCCTGCAGCGCTCTCGTGCCCGCCTCCCGAGCCTTTCACGGATTCTGCAGCTTGCTCGGCAAGCTTGTTCAAAGGCAGAGATTCCCTTGCTCGGATGGTGATGTCCAGATATCTCTCCCGCTTGTACACGCATATGCCAACAGGCTTGCCTGTTGCCGTGGCCGCGAACAGGGCAGCAGGCCCGCGGAACCCGAACGATGGTGTGTTAGTCAGGTAGCCTATCTTGCCCAGGGTTTTGGCCTTCCTCTTTACAATCTTGTAGAGGTCAAACTCCCTCTTCACAGCTTCCTTGGCGCTCTTCACGAGCCCCTCTATGTCCGAGGGGTTCCTCCCTTCGGCCAGGGTCCTCGCTATGTTCCTTTTTGCGTCATAAGTGGAGAACTCGTCATTCTTCGTCCCGAGCGAAATCGTGCTCACCTCGAAATTTATCGCCCTCTTGTCCCAGTCTGTTATGTTCTTCCTCACGAAATCCGTGTCCTCGGAATAATCGCCTATCGCCCCGTACAAGGCCGGCCATATCATCTCCTTTGGGAGATCCTTCTGGAAGTGCCTGTAGACGAGCTCTGAAGCGCTGGACTTCTCATCATGGACGAAAATCTCCAGCTTCTTGGCCAGCCACCTCTTCGCCTCATTGGAAAGGGGGTGATGGTCGAAATACATTATCCTGGCCCGCTTCCCTTCCACTATCTTCATGAACCTCTGCTGCTCCGTCTTGTTTATAGCTATGTCCGCTATTATTATCCTTTCCGCCTCCGTGTTCCTCAGGTCATCGCAGACGGATACAGGCTTCGTGAAAAATACTCCCGCATCCGGGAACCTTGCAAATGCAATTGCTCCCGCGCAGATGCCGTCACAGTCCGCGTGGGTGAGAACCATCGTCTTGTTCATAATCAGAAAGAAGTTGGAACGTTAGAATGAAGGTGCCAAGCACCTTCTTAGGCAATTCCAACTTCAAACTCCTTAATCCTTTATTATTGCATTCCAAATATTATATAAGTGGTTATTATGCAAGTGCCTGCACTTTGCGCTGTTTGCGGGGCTATTGCCAAGCCTGCCTATACGTGCCAGATTTGCGGCTCTATCGTCTGCTCGGCCTGCTTTGACGTGCAATCAGGAACGTGCGACCTGTGCGCTATCAAGTTTAAAAGGCGCGATATTCATAAAGTACCAAGAACCCAGGCAAAAAAATAAGTCATGTCGCAAAATGAGTTGGAAGTTGGCGAAGCCAACTTCCTTCCAACTGTGCTGGGATGGCGGAACGGCAACGCGCAGGTCTGGAACGGCCCTTTTCTTCATGAAGCATGCAAAAGCGCCGGCGGAAAACGTCGATAGATTGAAGGTGAACGAAAGCAAGAAGGCGTCTCTGACGCCTTCAGTCGCAAGTCACCTTCTGGCTTCCAGTGAGCCTGTGCCCTCACGGGCTTGGGGGTTCGAATCCCTCTCCCAGCGCTCAGCGTGAGGTGAAGTTCCCTAAAACCCAGGAGTTTCACTTGAGGCCGGGATTCCTCTCCCAGCGCATATTTATTCCTGAAAAAGACAAATATTATTAATGATAGACACAATCCTTATGCTTCTGGGGGCATGTATCCTAGGATACTCTTTTTATAAAAGCGTAAAGATACTTTCCGAGCTGAAAGACCGCAAAACGCCGTCAGCATGGAGGCTTTCAATGAAATTTGCAGCAGTTCTTGTACTCATAATATTTTTTGTAGTCACTCTTGTATTTTTCGGTTCCCTATATTCTCCTCTGGCCGAGAATCTTTCCAGGGAATTTTTAGGTTCTTTTTTCTTTTCAGGAGCTGTCATTGTAATCTTGACAGTGAAGGTTAATTCCATGGTATTGAGAAATGCCCAACGGGTCTCATCTGCTTACAGAAAAATGTATGAGGTTACAGCAAAAAGCAAGAAAGTGATGGAAAAGAAAATAAGGGGGCTGGAGGGAGAGCTCGAGGACGCGAAAAAAATAACCAAACATGTGGTTGACAGGGAACTCAGGATGATTGAGCTAAAAGAAGAGATAAGGAGCCTGAAGGAGCAGCTGGAAAAGAAGCGTCAATAAATCATGTTTATAAATCCTGAAAAATAACACAGATACGGAGTATAATATGCCGCTCTTTGGGTATCAGTGGTTCCAGGTCACAGGGCTCGTATTCGCGATATTCTTCATCACGCAAGCTCTGACTTCGCCCGCTTTCAGGCAGCAGGGCCTTCTGAAATACCACATTAAGATAGGCAAGTTCACCATACTTTTCGGTTTCATACACATGTTCTTTGCGCTGTCCGCGCTGTTCTTCCAGTTCTTCCCCTAACTTAGAATGGCATTCCTGAAAAGACCTGTTCCAGATTCAGGAGTAGCCGGAAAATAAAAATAAGGGGAGAGAAGGGGTAGAAAGAAAGCCCCTATCTCAGTTTCAAAATCACTTCGCCTTTACAAGGTCTATCACAACGCCCGCGGCTATAGTCTTCCCCATGTCCCTTATTGCGAACTTCGCAAGCTGGGGGAAGTCTGACTGCTTCTCAAGGACAACAGGCTGTGTTGGCTGCACCTTGATTATTGCTGCGTCGCCTGCCTTGAGCATGTCCGGGTGCTCCTCAAGCGTTGCTCCCGTCTTCGGGTCAAGCTTCTTCACGATCTCTATGATCTTGCAGGCAACGTGGGCCGTGTGCATGTGGAAGACGGGTGTGTAGCCCTTCGTGATCACGGTCGGGTGCTGCAGGACGATTATCTGCCCCGTGAACTCCTTGACCACTGTTGGCGGTGTGTCCAGATGGGAAACCACGTCCCCGCTCTTTATCTGCGTCTTCGCGATTCCCCTAACATTGAATCCGATGTTGTCGCCGGGCTCTGCCTTCGAGAGCTGCTTGTGGTGCATCTCGAGGCTCTTCACCTCTGCGGTCACGCCGCTCGGCTCGAAAATTATCTTGTCGTTAGGCTTTATCACTCCTGTCTCTACCCTTCCTACCGGAACAGTTCCTACTCCTGTGATTGAGTAAACGTCCTGGACAGGAAGCCTGAGAGGCTTGTTTATCGGCTTGTCAGGAGCCTCTATTCCCTGGTCAAGCGACTCAACAAGCGTCGGCCCCTTGTACCAGTGCATCTTGTCTGACTTCTTCACAACATTGTCTCCCACGTAAGCCGATACGGGAACGAACAGTATCTTCTCCGTCTTGTAGCCGACTGACTGGAGGAGTTTTGTGACGTGATCCTTGACCTCCTTGAACTTGTGCTCATCGTAGTTGACAGCGTCCATCTTGTTCAGGGCCACTATCATCTGGTTGATTCCCAGCACCTTGGCAAGGTATACGTGCTCCTTTGTCTGGTCCTGTATGCCATCCTTTGCGGAGACCACAAGTATTGCCGCGTCCGCCTGTGACGCACCTGTTATCATGTTCTTGATGAAGTCCCTGTGTCCGGGGGCGTCAATTATCGTGAAGTAGTGTTTGGGAGTATCGAACCCCTTGTACATGAGGTCTATAGTGACGCCTCTCTCCCTTTCCTCCTTCAGGTTATCCATAACGAAGGCGAACTCGAACGTCTCCTTCTTCAGCTCTTTTGCGAGCTCCTTTAGCTTCCTCATCTCCTGCTCCGGGATGGAGCCTGAGTCGAAGAGCAATCGGCCTATCAGCGTGGATTTTCCGTGGTCCACGTGGCCGATGGTTACAATATTGATATGCGGTTTCTCTGCCATTCAATCACCTGTAATTTAGCAGGCTTGCGCCTGCTTTAAGTTTAAAGCCTTACGGCTGAGCCAAAGGCTCATATTTAGTTAACTATTGTATATTTAAAGGTTTTCCCCAGGGGAAAGGGGGCTATGTGTGCCGTTTTTAACGGCTCATGAAAAGGAAAACCGCGGCCATAACCAAGGAGAATGTTATGACCAGGTAAAGCATGCCCTTGCTCGTGGCGAACCCGAAGGGTATAAATCCTATGAATCCGCCAACTCCAACCTCAGTTTTGGCCTCCCCTCCCTTACCAAGGAAGGCTACAACCGCTATAATCACTATTCCTATAATCACAAAAGCCAGGCCCAGGAGGAGGAAGAATTGGGACATAGATTAGAATTGAACTGCTGGTATAAATTCTCTCGGAAGGCGTCTGCAGACGCCTTCATTCCAGAATCACTTCCCGAACCTTCTCTCCCTGCTCCCGAAGTCCCGAAGGATGGAGAGCAGCTCTTTTTTCGTGAGGGCGGGCCAGTAAGTGTCCGTGAATGCAAGCTCCGAGTAGGCTGACTGGAACAGGAGAAAATTCGAAAGCCGCTTCTCCCCGCCTGTCCTTATTATCAGGTCAGGGTCAGGGAAGCCGTTCGTCTGGAGGTTCTGCCTTATCACAGTCTCATCCACATCTTCCGGATCCAGCTTCCTGCTGGCAATCTTGACCGCAATCTTCCTTGAGGCCTCCACCAGCTCCTGTCTCCCTCCGTATGCAATTGCGAAGTTGAGAAAATAACCGGAATATGATTTGGTCTTCTGCTCGGCTTTCCTGAAGAGCTGCTGCAGATCTTTCGGAAGCAGGTCTGTTCGGCCGAAGAATCTGACTTTTATCCTGTTCTTGTGGACAAAGTGGTTGCTGTTCTCCAGGATGCCTTTGGCCTCCTTTTTCGCAAGGTTCAGGAGGAAGTCTATCTCATACCTAGGCCTGCTGGTAAGGTTCTCCAGGGAAAGGGCATATACTGTAATCACCTTCACGCCCGCATCCGCGCACCACTGGAAAACATCCTTGAGCTTCTCATTTCCCCACTGATGGCCTTTCCAGGGGGTTTTCATGAGCCTCTTCGCGAAGCGGCGATTGCCATCAGGCACGATTCCTATGCTATATGGAGCATTCATAAAAATCACATGATTGCAATAAATAATGCTTTCGGGTTTTAAATAGCTATTTATTTCTCCCGCGCCAAACGAATCTATGAAATTCGAACTGCACTGCCACAGCCATTACTCCAAAGGAAAGAATATTCCCACGGAAGGAATAGACTCGCCGAGGGATATTTTGAGAGCTGCAAAAAATCTCGGCCTCGGGGGACTCGCCCTCACAGACCATTCCACGAACAGGGGTTGGAAGGAGGCGAAAGAGCACGCGAAAAAGCTCGGCCTTGTTTTCATCCCGGCGATTGAGCTGGTTTCGAAGGAAGGCGACATAATAGGGCTCGGGCTTAACGATTACGTCAGGAGTGGCCTCTCGCTGGAGGAAACGATTGAGAAGATACATGAGCAGGGCGGCCTTGCGGTGGCAGCCCATCCATTCGATATCCGCAGGCTGGGCATCGGGAAATCCTCCGCGAAAGCGGACGTGATAGAGAGCTTCAACTCCATGAACGTGGACAGGCTCTCGAACCGTGCCGCAGAAAGGTTCGCGAGAAAGAGCGGCAAGCCTGTTGTGGCCGGCTCGGATGCCCACACAAAGGAGATGCTGGGCTGCTGCATAAATTTTATTAACGCACATGACATGGATTCCTGCCTGGGAGAAATCCGCTCAGGAAGGGTCTCCTTCCAGACAAGCTACATCCCTTTGGAGAAGCTCCTTCCATGGGTCAAGCGCAGATTCGCTCTCTCCTATCCCGAGGTTATGAAATACATAGAAGCAAACTACTGGCAGCCGAAGAGATGGTTTTCGGAGCGGCTCGCGCACAAGTTCGTGAATGATAGGGACGAGCGGTTATGGTACTGGATAGGAGAACTGGGGCTCGCTGGCTCAAGGGGTTACGGGCTGGCGAGGACGGTTTTCTGACTACAGGAAAGCGCTCTGGATTCTCTTAATTAAAGCTGATCCATAAATTAGTAGTTTTTTTGAATCCTCAGTCAAAGAATCGAAGCCAATTTTACAATACTCATAAAAATCCTTTTTCCAGTCGAATGGTGTGTACTCTTCAATCGAAAAATCTTCTCCAATCAAAAACTTGTTGGTCCGCTTGTCCATGCATTATCCTTGGCAAGAAGTTTTTAATATGTTTCCAGCTGCCTTAGGGAGCCCGCAAACTTTTCCTTCATTTCATCAGGGAGTGCGTCAAGTCCCAGAGTGTAAAAGGGATTTAACTTTACCTCTCCGGAAGGAAGCTCAAAACTGCAGTCCTCTAATTTAACTCCGTAACCGTGCATGACAACAACCACTTTTCCAAAATCTTCAGCAGAATGCCTGCGCACCTCTTTGTTTCTTCTTACTGAAATCCATGTGTAAAAATTTTTCCCTTCCCGCAGAACATGTTCCCCTGCCATGCAAATATTTTGAATCAACACATTTAAGCATTATTCTTCTTCCATTTGGAGTACGCAACAGGCACTCCAGCCAAAATGTGGAATGCCGTAAGGGCTCCTGCCGTTATGGCCAACCCCTCTGGGCCATCCAAAGAATAACCCAGTGCATAAGCAGGGGGCGTGTAAGGGTTGAACGGGTTCATCGCATGTAAGGCAGCTCCGGAATATGTGAATGCTCCCATGGTTGCCATTACAGGCCTGCTGTCTCCCCCGCATTTTCTGTAAACCCATTTTATGGGCACGGATGCTGTCCTGTTCCATGTGCCCCAAAAAGCCTCATATGCGTCAAGGTATTTCCCTTGCCTGAGTTTCTTTACGGTCAGTTTTGGATTCCAGTGCCTTTTTCCGACAAATTCATTATACGCCTCCGAGTACTTCCCTTTGGTGAGGCTCCTGACAGCCTTCCCGAATTTATATTCAGGCTTCTTCCCTTTCATTTCTATTTCCAGGTAGTCGTCACCAAATATTTCCCTGAGATACCCTTTCCACCTCCCTGGCATCGGGGCGACATAAGCATAATAGGCGGCGGTCTTCCTGGCTATATCCCAGAGGCTGGGCTCCTCATACAATCGCTGGGTGGTTTTTTGGCCAGGCTTTTCCATGAAGAAACATTGAGCTTATTTCTTTATAAATGTTGACATTGTTAAGTAACAAAAAAACTAGCTAGTCTTCCGGCTAAAAGCAATTTAACAGGGCATTACCAAATTATTCTTATGTTCATCTACGTGATTCCGCTCCTGCTGGGCGCGGCTTTTTTCATACCCCTGCTCTCGCTCAAAACTGATAAGCTCGCCCCGCTTGTTGCGATCGGCGCGATAGCAGCCGCGCTCCTTATAGTTGTCTTGTCAGCGCCTCCCATACTCGCGGGCCACATATACACATGGTACATGGCCTCGTGGGTGCCTCCGATAGGGATAGCCATAGCAGTGGACGGCCTCTCGCTCCTCATGACCGTTATTATCACAGGCCTTGCGCTTGCTGTCACTGTTTTCTCCTACAGGTACATAGCCCACAGGAGGCCGGAATTCTATACCGTTCTCCTTCTCCTCGTTTCGGGCATGTTCGGGATAGCCATAACAGGGGATCTGTTCAACCTCTACGTCTTCTTCGAGATAATGTCCGCCTCTTCCTACATACTCGTGGCCTGGATGCGGACAAGAGAAGCGCTGGAAGGCTCAATCAAGTACCTCATAATAAACGCATTCGCCACGTCCCTTATCCTGCTCGGAATAGCCTTTATTTACGGCCTCACTGGAACCCTTAACATGGCTGATATAGCCATCAAAATCCAGCCCTCCATCATCCTGACCACAGCCATGGGCTTCATGATGACTGGCTTCCTCGTGAAGGCCGCTCTCTTCCCCCTGCATTTCTGGCTGGCTGATGCGCACCCTGCAGCTCCCAGCCCCATGTCAGCGCTGCTTTCGGGAGTGGTTGTGAACCTCGGCCTTTACTCCATGCTCAGGGTGATTTTCATAACCTCTCCTGTTATGAATGTTTATTCCGTTCTCCTGATAGCGGGCATTCTCTCGATTATTGTGGGTAGTTTCCTGGCAATGGTGCAGAAGGACATCAAGCGGCTTCTCGCCTACTCCACCATAGTCCAGATGGGATACTGCTTCCTTGCCATAGGCCTGGGCACCCCACTCGGCCTGACAGCTGGGCTGTTCCACATGCTCAACCATGCCGTCATAAAGAGCCTGCTCTTCCTGTGCGTGGGCGTGATAGTCTATACAGTGGGTGTCAGGAACATGAATGAGCTTGGAGGGCTCGGGAAGAGGATGCCCATAGTGGCCGCATGCTTTGCGATAGGCGCCTTTGCGATTGTTGGCATCCCTCCGTTCAGCGGATTCGCCTCCAAATACATGATTTACCTCGCCACGTGGGAGGTGAGCCCGCTCCTGACCGTGTTCGCGATAGTCATG